>JAAHIA010000306.1 GCA_010671975.1 Leptolyngbya sp. SIO4C1
TATGTGGTAGGACGAGGCCACCAGCATTGAGCCAATACCCATATCAGTAAAGATTTCAAGCAGTAGCGCATGGGGAATGCGGCCATCCAGAATATGGGCAGCTCGCACGCCTTGCGCCAGCGATCGTACGCAGCAGGTTACTTTAGGAATCATGCCGCCAGAAACAATGCCTTGATCAATCAGGTCTCGGGCAGTTTGAATATCTAGGTGGGGTACCAGCGTTGCCGGATCGTGATAGTCGCGCAAAATACCGGCGGTATCGGTGAGCAAAATCAGCTTCTCTGCGCCAAGTGCCGCTGCTAGCTCACCCGCTACGGTGTCGGCATTGATGTTGTAAGCCTGACCTGCATCATCAGCGGCTACGCTAGAAATCACTGGGATATAGCCCGCTTCTACCAGCGAACCAACAATATCAGGCTTAATCTGGCTAATTTCTCCTACGAAGCCAATTCCTTTAGCCCCCTGTGGCCGTGCCGTAATCAGGCTGCCATCTTTGCCACACAGCCCTACGGCCGATCCGCCTGCCTGGTTGATTAGCGCCACCAGTTCTTTATTGACCCGACCGACCAAGACCATTTCAACCACGTCCATCGTAGGCGCATCAGTGACGCGTAGGCCATTCTTGAACTGCGGCTCAATTCCGAGCTTACCCAGCCAGGTATTAATTTCAGGGCCGCCTCCGTGAACCACGACAGGTCGGATGCCAACGCAGGCCATAAAGACAATATCGCGGATGACTTTCGCTTTTAGAAAGCTCTCTTTCATCGCCGCGCCGCCGTATTTCACGACCACCGTACGGCCGCGAAACTGCTGAATATAGGGCAGCGCTTCGCTCAGGACCCGAACGCGCGTGGCTTCCGCTTCTTGAATATATTCGCTTTGATTGAGCAAATCTGGTGTGCTGGTCATGGACAGGGCCTTCGAGGTGATGTTGGCAGTGGTTCTGTATTACTGTAAGCGCTTAGCTTTCTTTAGGCGTTGGTTTTTGGAGTGGTTTAATAATTTTGGGCAGCGCCATCAGAATGCGATCGCACACCTGGGTCGGGCTTTCTCCCAGTGCCTGGGTAATGCAGATGTCGGCTTGAGCATAGCGCTGTCGCCGCTGGTCGAGCAGCGTGGTTAAGCGCTCGTGCAGGTCAGCTGCCTGCAGCAGCGGTCGGCTGCGATCGCCCGATAGCCGCTCAACCAGCTGTGCCACGGGCGCGTCTAGCCAAATCACGGCACCGTACTGCAGATAGCTCCAGTTGATCGGCCTTAGCACAATGCCGCCGCCGGTGGCCACAACTAGACTGGGATAGGTCGCTACCTGATTGAGCACCTGCGTCTCTAGCTTGCGAAAGGCAGCTTCACCTTGTGCTGCAAAAATCTCAGTAATCGACTGACTGGTCGTTTGCTCAATCACCGTATCTGTATCCACAAATCGGTAGCCAAGCTGTTCGGCTAGCTGTTTGCCCACAGTCGATTTGCCGGCTCCCATCATGCCAATCAGATACAGATTGGTTCCTTGTAACAGGTCTTGAATCATTGATTTTCTTGTGAACGATCTAACAGCGCTAGCCACAGCCGCCGCGTGCCGCCAGTGCCGCTGTAGAATAGCAGATCGACGAGTAGCCTCAGCGCCAGATCGGACAGCGCTTGGGGACTGATATTGGCATCGCCTTCCATACGTTCTTGATAGGTGTTGCTAAAGCTATCTAAGTAGTCGCCTAGCAGCGCTGCTCGGTAGGGTGGCTCGTGCTTAGCGCTCAGCTGCTCTAGCCGCGCGACTGCCTGACGAATTTGGGCCTGATGCCCACTGGCTAATTTACAAGCGATTAAAACCAGCGCTCTAGCCTCATCGACGTCTAGCTTCTTACGCCCTTGCCCCTTGCGCAGCGGGCTGGCCTGACGCAGCCGCCATAGGCTAACGCGATCAGACAGTACGGTATCTAAGCGCAGTTCCTTAGCAGCTGCCAGCATAGCCTCAGAGCCAAGGCCAGTTAAGGCTTCTAATGCTAGCAAAATCAAATCGAGCTGAGCCTTGATACTGCTCAGCTGAGTCGGAGTCAAATTTTCCGTAGGCAGCGACGAATCCACAGAGGTTGACAATAGCTAGACTTGACGGCCCTAGAGCAATTTTGGCATAGGGGCCTACCGCCTTTGGCAATGGCTCAGCAAGTTTGTAGTTTTGCAACGGCGTTGGCGGCAGCCCTGGTCCAGACTGCCTGAGCTCACGGTCAATAGAACTAACGTTCGCCAATCCGCTCATCTGCCGATAAGATCACAGCAGGACAGTATCTGCCTTAGAGCAGCTGCTTGACTCTAAGCAACCTTAGACAGGTCGAGACAGTATGGCGATTATTGCGCTCAAAGCTTGGTATTTGCAAGATTACGAACCAATTCGAGAGCTCGAAAACCGACCTCACGATTTGCGCTTAGCCAAAAATAGCCTGCTTAAATCGGCTCTTAGAGCTGACTTTCTAGAAGACATTGAGGAAGTTAAGCAGGCTGAGTGGTTTCGGCGCTACCTAGAGGGTGAACCCGTCGAATTTTATATCGAGGGCAGCGGTACTTACTCAATCGCCAACATCGATCTAATTAGCCATGAGATTTACTTCACGAAAGCCGATTCGCTCGCCAATCTAGAACCCACAATCTTTCTGTGCTACCAAACAGACTATCCCGATGCCAGCGACCTGTTGCGAGCCGAATTAGAGGCGCTGGTTGAGAAGTACAACGCTCGCGCTCGGCTGGCGCTCAGCCTAGTTGAGTCGCATCGGCTGAGCCAGGGACCGGTACGCTTAAACAGCAATTTGATGCGTAAAATCCGGCGCAGCCTGCTATTTGTTGCCGATGGCACCCCGATTCTAGAAACCGGCAGCAGTCCGGCGGTGCTTGTGCCCAGCCCTCATGTCTGCGTTGAGCTAGGCTACGCTCTCAGCACTAAGCGAGCTGAGCAAATTCTACTGGTTCAGCAGGAGAGAAGCGATCTGCCCGGACAGTTTCCGTTTGATCTGGCTCCGCAGCATAGGCTGAACTTTAAAAGTAAGACGGATTTACGCAAGGAACTGCAGAAGAAGGTAGAAACTAAGCTCCAACGGTTTAGTTTGGTCAGCTGAACACCCTCCACAATCCTCTCTGCTCCACAATGGCTCAATTAACCATTCAGCCATTTCCTCGCCGCGATCCGAGGAACGGGCTCGAAAATGCTGGACTCTTGTTTCTACATCACGCCTGCTATCTTTGCGCTGCTAGCTGCTTTGGCCAGCTAGCAGATAGCGAACCTCGCTATGACATGGCCTGGTACGGGCTGGCCAATGCGCTACACAACCTGTCTAGTGAGAAACGAGATATTGAAATGCTGCTGCTGGCACTGGCCTGCACGCGCCGCGCCCTGGCCGAAAATTCGCACAATTCGATGGCGCTGGCGCTAGAGACTTGGATTGCTCAGCAGACGCCGCTAGGCGCTGAGCGGTTTCAAACCTGCCAGATATACGAGGAGAATCCGGCCGCGATCGCACCGCAGCTGGGCTTTAGCAGTGCTGAGCTGGTTAAGGCCTGGCGAGGGCTCAATACTTGGCAAGCTCGGCTACAGGCTCTGACTTGGCTTGCCTTACAGCGCAGCCAAACGGCCGGCGATCTGATCAAAGCGGCGATCTGTGACCCGGCTCACGATATTCAAGTGCTTGCTCTGAAGCATATTTCACCCTGGGGCAATCGGCTGGATGTGCGCTGTCAGATTGCCCAGCTTGCAGAGTCCGAAGCCTCCCTAGCACTAGAACCCTACTTGAGCCGAGCCATTCATCAAATTAGCCAAACCTATCCTGAAACTCACGGATGGGCGATGATTTTGCAAAGAAAGCTAGCTTCACAGCGCTAGCGTTGAAGCTAGCCTTCGCTGACTGTAGTCCCGCTGACTACAGGCCCATATCTGACCAGTTGGCTGCCGTGACCTTAGAGCGACTGTTGCGTATGCGAGCCGCTTTTGAGCGAGCCCAGGTGCTTAGCCGCCAAATCCACAAAAAGACGAAGCTAGACACTAAGCTACCAATGCCCCATTTCATCACATTTTTATAGATCGCTCTGCGCCGGTTGCGCACTATCTCAGCATTTTGAGCCTCGGTCTCAGCTTTAATCGTCGACAGCCGGCTGAGCAGTTCACCTCTTACATCGGCGCTTTCATCCTCAAACGCTACGCCTTGGCTGGCTAGAAAGCTGCGAATCTCATCGTTGCTAGCGCCATCGAGCTGCTGCTCAATTTCAGCAAGCTGCTCCATCTGCTGCTGAATCTGGTTGCTGCCCTGGGCAATGATGCGCTCGTTGATCCGAATCGCGTGAGACCCTATGAGCGGAATTAACATCAAAAATAAGACGGCGCACAGCAAACAGGCCCAAGACAGCAGACGGGCAATGAAAAACTCCCACGGCTTACGCACCCCCTCTTCACCGAAAAAGACCAGCATCAGCCCCAGCAGCGGAATGGGTACGCCGTCAACGATAGCGCCTGCGGTCTGCATTTCCCAAACCGGATCCATCATTTGAAACGGTAGAACGACATCCGCAATATTAAGAGATCCCATCACCAGAAGCCCGTAGCCCACCATTCTTAAAATGCCAACGCTAGGGAGCCCAACCAAATTGCGTGCCGGAGAAGAATCAAACATAGTCTGCACCTATAAAATTTATTCTAGTTAACGGTTGTAGCTTCTGGAAAATGCGCCTGCCACCAGTCATACCAGCTTTTCCAAGCCTGTTCTAAAGTTCGCGTAGCCGCTGCGTCATCAGCGGCAGCTGGCGTTGAAAGTTGTGCCCAGAGGCAGCGCTCATCTTTTAAGGGTTCCCCCCTTAGCCAGGGCAGAAGCCGATGCTGAATATCGTGAAAGTTGCGGTTGTATTTGAATGCCTGGTCAGTAACGGTGCTGCCGCCATGAGGGTTAATACAGGCTGTTAGATAGACACGGTCCGAATCGCTATACGTCAGGTATGCACCTGTATCAGGAGACTGTTTTATCAAAGCGGTCTCGGGATTAGGAACCTGATTGAACTGATCCTCTAGAAGCTCAGTCAACTCGGCATTGGGCCGGACCAGGTAATACATTTCAATGTCGACTGACCGTTCTTGATACTGATAGCGATAGCGATGAGCCGTGGCGTAAAACTCAGGAAACTCAGGGTCGAGCGCTAGCGCCTCAGCTTGACCAGGCTGTCCTGCTAACGCAACCTGTTCAGGAAATCTATAGGCTGTGCTGAGCACCTTTGACTGAGCTGGGTATAGCAGCACTCGGCCAGTCACGGTTGCAACGCCGCTCAACGCTGTGATTAGCACTACCCAGCGTATCCAGGAGTCGCGCTGACGCCAATTTAGAGGCTGAGTTTGCATCGTGGCTACCTCACTCAGCCTGGGTAGGCTGAACTGGTTTGGACAAATCGGTCTCTGGCTGCTCGTCATCAGCGCTGATGGCTTCGGCTCGATGCATCAGCAGCCAGCAGAATGCGCCAAACAGGGCGACTGTCACCATCGAAAAAAGCAGCGAGCCCTCACCTTTATGCCAATATTCAAAGACGTTTTGCTCCGAGGTCGCTACCAGATAGGCCATCAGGGCAATCCGAACACCGTTAACCACAAAGGCTAGCCCAACTGCCACTAGCGGTACCCAGATTCGCTCAGTCCGACGAATTTCAAACAGGAGCAAAAACAAGACAGACAGCCCTAGCAAATGCGCCATATTCTCAACGCCAGAGCAGCCCGCAATGACTTCAATCCCCCCTTCTGGCAGCAGAATGTAGGGACCTTGACGAACGACGTCAAAGCCGCTGTACCACAGCAGCGCCGTTGAAAATCGTGCTGTCACCGGTATCAAATTGACAATTTCTGAAAGGGCAGTCGGCGGTGGGGCTAAAAAACATAGGGCAAACAGCATTGGCCAGCACTGTTTGAGACCTCTAAATCCCAGACCTATCAGCGTTAGCCCCAGCGCTGATAGCAGCGGTGAAAGTCGCAAAAAAGGATCGTAGGCGGCAATAAAAGCACTTTTAAGCAGCACCAGCGCCAATATGAGCAAGCCCATTAAGAATAAGCGACCGTAGTTTGGCGAAG
>JAAHIA010000307.1 GCA_010671975.1 Leptolyngbya sp. SIO4C1
TAGCAGGCCGAGTTTGACGTGGGGCTGCTAGACTTGTCGCTGCCTGATAGCCAGGGGCTAGAGACGCTCGATGCGATCACGGTGCGGCACCCGCAGCTGCCAATTGTGGTACTGACCAACACCAACGATGAAGACCTAGCGCTCGAAGCCGTACGACGCGGCGCGCAGGACTATCTGGTCAAGCGACAGATCGATCAGATTAGCCTAGTGCGATCGCTGCGCTATGCGATTGAGCGCAAGCAGGCCGCCGACGTGCTGCGACAAACTAACGAGATTTTAGAACAGCGGGTGCAGGCGCGCACAGCAGAGCTTGCTGCGGCTAATGCCCGACTGCGGCAGGAGGTGAAGCAGCGACAGCACATTCAAGAGCGGCTAGAGCTGGCCCAGAAAGCTAGCAAGATTGGCACCTTTGAATGGAACCTGAGTACGCAAACGGTCGCCTGGAGCGCTGAGATTGAGGCTCTCTACGGCGTCGCGCCCGGCAGCTTTCATCAAGACTGTGAGGCTTGGCAGCAGACGCTGCACCCCAACGATCGCGATCGCGTCGAGCAGGCCCTACAGACTGCCGTCGATCAGCGGCAGAGCCTAGATATAGAGTTTCGTATTCGCTGGCCCAGCCAAGAAGTTCGCTGGATTGCGCTCAAGAGCAGCCTGTTTTCTGACAGCGCCGAGCCGGCGGCTCCGCCCACCCGCATGCTAGGGGTGCATATCGATATCACCGATCAAAAGCAGCTTGAGGCCCAGTTTTTGCGTGCGCAGCGGCTTGAGAGCATCGGCACGCTCGCCAGCGGCGTCGCGCACGACCTCAACAACATTTTGACCCCCATCCTGGCGGCTGTGAAGCTGCTGCCGCTCAAGCTCTCTGATCTAGACGATCAGTCGCGCCATCTGCTGCATATTCTCGACATCAGCGCGCAGCGCGGTGCCGATTTGGTCAATCGCATTCTTTCCTTTACGCGCGGCGTTGACGGCAATCGCCAGCAGCTGCAGCTGCCGCAGCTGATTCTAGAAGTCAAGCGCATGATCGAGCAGACGCTGCCTAAGTCAATTGCGATTCACACGCGGTTAACGACAGCGCTATGGCCGATTGAGGGCGACCCAACCCAGCTGCATCAGGTATTTATGAACCTCTGTGTGAATGCGCGCGATGCCATGCCCAAAGGCGGTATGCTGCAGATTACGGTGGAAAACTTTATGGTCGACCCGGACTATGCCCGCCGTCACTTAGAGGCTGAAGTCGGTCGCTATGTGGCCGTCACGGTTTGCGATACCGGGCTGGGCATGAGTGCTGAACTGCTCTCCCGCATTTTTGATCCCTTCTTTACCACTAAAGCGATTGGCAAAGGCACCGGGCTGGGCCTGTCTGCCGTGCTGGGCATTGTCAAAAGCCACGGTGGCTTTATTGATATCCATAGCGAAGTCGGTCAAGGTAGTCAGTTCAAAGTTTGTTTGCCGGCCAGCCAGCCGTCAGCGCCCAAGCACGAGCTGCCGCCGCTGCTCAATCGCGGCAGTCGCGAGCTGATTTTAGTCGTCGATGACGAAGCTGCTATCTGCACCGTTACCCAAGCCACGCTAGAAGCCTATAACTATCGAGTTTTGACCGCTAGCAACGGCCTCGAAGCCCTAGAAACGCTGGCGCAGCATCCGCATGAAATTTACTGCGTGCTGATGGACATCATGATGCCCACGATGGATGGGCTGGCGGCGCTACCATTGCTGAGGCAGATCAGCCCAAACCTAAAAGCGATCGCCATGAGCGGTCTGAGCCCGGCTGATACCTTAGAGCAGCGCCAGCAGCTTGGCTTTCAAGCCTTTTTGCCCAAACCCTTTACCACCCAGACGCTGCTCGAAATTGTCCACCAAATCTGTCGGCCCACCCCTGACCCCATGCAGCTCGAAAACGGACTGGGAATTTAGCCAGCGCCATAGACCAAAATGCTATGGTGACAGCAGAGAGCCGATCTTTTAGATGCGGGGGCTATGCGCGATCGCTACTTAGAGCTAATCGACCAGATAGTGGCAGCTACGCTGCAGGGAAAAATTCGTGCCAAAGCACAGGTCTACGACTGGCTGCAGGCCGAAATCGAGCCGGGGACAGGCGAAATATTTGAGCGCTGCCTGCAAACGCGCGCCGATGACATCCAGCCGCAGCTAGACCAGGGCGACGAGCTGCAGCAGGCCAAAGCCCTGCGGCAGCAGCGGGCACTCAAGACCATCCAAAGCGAGTGGAGCCACTGGCAAAAGGAAAATCAGGCCAGTGCCGCCCTGCAGCAGGTCGTCGATGCGATCGCGCAGGCTGATACCGCCGACCGGCTAGCGCCGCTGCTGGCCGCGCTGGATCCTAACCAGGCCGATGTGCTCACCCGCGAGCAGCTGCAGCAGCTGGCCAAGCAGCTAGAGCAGCGAGCCGATCAAGTTGCTGATAGCGCCACGCTGCTCGATTTTGCCGCCGGGCTAACGCAGGGTCTGCAGATTTGGCAGCGTCTAGACACTCACGTCGTCAGCTGGATTTACGATCAAGCACGAGGCTCAATTGGTTTTGGCAAAGCCACCGAATCGCGTGGCCCCTGGGCCAGCTGGGCCAAACAGGTCAATAGCCCAGAGCTGCAGCGCCTGTTTCAAGACTTAGCCGACCACCAAACCGTCACCGAGGCGGGGCTGCCTGCGCCCATGAGCGTTCAGAGCTGGCTGACGCTGGCCGTGGTGCTGCAGCGGCTGCAGCTAGGGCTCGTGGTTTGGTTTGATAAGCAGCCCTACGACCCCACCGCCGGCAAGCGGCTCTCGATTGCCACCTTTTTGACCTTCTCTGTCGTCTGGAGCCAGCTGTCGCAGCGCTTTCAGGCTCTGCAGCAGAGCACGCTAGCTGACGGCTGCTTTCAAATTATTCTGCAAATTCTGCGGCAGTTTGCTCAGCAGCCCTATTTCCCGCTCTACGGCGGTCTATTTGCCGCCCTCTCGGGTGAGCCGCTGCAGTCGCTGCTCGACTATCTCAACCAGCCGCTGCGACAGGTGCCCAATACTGCCACCAAAGCCCGCATTTTAACGCTGCTCGGCTTTTCACAGCGCGCGCTCGGCCGCTATCAGCAGGCCGTTAACTTTCATCGCGAGGCGCTAGCGATTGCCCAAGCGGCTGACGATCGGCCCTGCCAGATTGCCAACCTCAACCACTGGAGCCGCACCAGCGTTCGCCAAAAAGACTATGCTGCCGCGATTGACACTAGCCAGCGCGCCCTAATCTTGGCGCGACAGAGCGGCGACCGGCTAGGCGAAGCCAACGCGCTTGCCAACCTCGGCTATAGCGAAGTCTTTTTAGCTCAGCAAGAGAATGCGCTGGATAGCGATCGCTACGAGCAGGTACTCGGCTACCTACAGCGCGGTCTTTCGCTGTCAGAGCAGCTAGGCGATCTGCCCAGCCAGGCCATGTGCGCCCACAGCTTAGGGCTGGCCCAGGTGATTTTGGCCCAGCATGAGGCTGCTGTGGAAACCCTGCGCAAAGCCCTTTATATTGCCCAAAATATTGGCGACCTGTTCCTCCAAGGCGTCAATTATGCCTACCTAGCAGAAGCCTATCGCAGTCTAGACAATACCGAAAAAGCGATCGCAACCGGCTGCCTTGGCATGTATCTGCTGCACCAAATTGGCTCTGATCAGTGGCGACAGCCCGCCGCTGGCCTCAGCATCCTCTATGGTCAGCTGGGACCAGCCGCTTTTCAAACCGTAGTAGAACAGTTCCGCCCCCAGCTGCTGCTACAGATTGGCGTTGATGGCTATGACTATTTACCTAAGCTGCTGACAGCGTATCGACAGTCGCTGACGTAGAAACTCTTAAAGTGGGAATAAGGAACGAGGAATTTAAATTCTGTCTGCCTTCGCCTGCTTACTTTTACCTTCCCTCTTCCTGCTTTCGCCTTTCCATGACTTTCACTAACTCTAGCCGCTTCCTTTCCATTCTCACAATTGTTGCGATTATCGGTACGCTGGCCGTCAACAGCCTGTCTAATTTCTTTCCACCCGGCGGTAAGAACGTAGGTGAGATTGCCAACACAACGCTGAGCGGGGTGTTGATCACGCCAGCTAACTATGCCTTTATCATCTGGGGTGTGATTTACATTGGCCTAATTGCCTACGGTGTCTATCAGTTTCAGCAGCGGCGACGGCGTGAAATTCGCCAGGCTAGCGGCTGGCTGATTGCCGCCTGCGTTATCCAAATCGGCTGGATCTATCTGTTTACGCTGCAGCAGTTTTGGCTGTCGGTGGTGGCGATGCTGGGTATTTTGTTCTCGCTGATGCAAGCCTACCGCGCTTTGGAGATTGGTCGCTTTCGCGTCTCCTCGCGACGATGGTGGATGGCCCATGCGCCCTTTGGCCTCTACCTGGGGTGGATTTCAGTGGCGACAGTGGTGAATGTTGCCTCAGCGCTCTATGCCAGCGGCTGGTCAGGCTGGGGGCTGAGCGACGCTGCCTGGACCGTGATTATGCTGCTGGTGAGCGGTGCGATCGCAGCGCTGGTGATCTGGCGGCGCATAGATCCGGTCTTCACTGGCGTTTTTGTTTGGGCCTACGTGGCGATCTTGATCCGCCAGCAGGCCGTGCCGTCAATTTGGATAACGGCAGCGGTGGTCGCAGCAGGGCTAGAGTTTTGGTGGGTCTATCGCAAAATTAGCGCCGATTAAGCCGATGGAAACCGCACAGGTCTGTCATATTCTTTTACAGGTTTAGATTCAGAAAGACGACGCTAGTCTAAATTCTGTTCACACAGGCCAAAAAAAGTTCGCAGCAGCCCCAATAAAATCGGCATTTCTCCAATGCCGTGCAGCAGCGACTCGCTCGCCTCACCTTTCGCCAGTCGATAGAATTTCCATCCTTCGCCATTGGTGACAATGCCATAAATGTCGATGACTCGGCCTAACTGCTGGTTTATCCATTGGCATGTTTGCATCTCGACGAGGCACTGCGCAGCGCCTTGCTCAAAGTTGTCCTTCTTTGCCTCAATCACGCAGACAAATGGTGCTTCTAGATAAGCCCGACGCTCAGCAATCAGGTAGTCTGCATTACCACAGACGTCTTTGCCTTCTAAATAGGCCCCTTTCCAAATCTTTAACCGCTGAAATCCTTCTAGCCCTTCTTCGCAGATGGCGTCAATCAGCAATGTCTTAGAAACCTCTAAACTTTCTAAGTCAAACCGCTGTAGTCGCTCTAGCCGCTGTTGAAAGAAACTGCTGATGGGCACAGGCTCGGCTGCTAGCGTCCAGCGCTTTAGCTCAGTGATGCCTAAATATTTGAACGCTTCTTTGTAGGTGAAGCTAGAAAAGCTTTTCTTGCGTTCTTGAGTGGCCTGAGTCATAGGCGAATTGGAAAAAGTCTACTTCTATATGACTTACGCGCAAAACCTCTACTACGCCAAGCATATCGTAGAGGATCCCCCGTCCCCCTTCATTCAAGAGATGGCCGGAGGTCGGGGGATCAAATTGCGCAAGTCCTATTCTAAAATAGCGTCTATTGAAATGGCTTAAACCATTCGCAAGCGCTTGATCAGCACGGTCACCCATTTTTTCGCTATCGGCTGTGGCTGGCTCCAGTCGTTAGGGCCAGCAAAGCCTAGCTTATGCAAGGTCTTGATCATCTTCTGCAAGGCTGGCTTTGAGCCGGTGATGCTGAGAGATACGTCTTCAAACTGCGGCACATCGTCAAGCGCAATCGGCGGCGCACCCGCGCCGGAATTATTTTGAAACATGGTCTGATCTCCTATTGTTTTCACCCTGGTTAGGGCAATGGGTTTGATGCCCCCGTCCCCTGAGCGAACTCAAGGAAACGGGGGCGTAGGACATCAGACCTAAAACTCAGCCACCCCGCTGCTGTTGCACAATCGGGGTGGCTACGCTGTACCATTCAACGTAGCTCTTCCGAGCTGGCCTAATCAGCTTGGCGGAGTTAGCTGCTCGTTCGGTATTGCTAGTACCGGCGGGCAGCGCTAAGTTTCAGGATCTGACTCACCGCTGAGACAGCGGCTTAATGATTGAGCATATCTGGG
>JAAHIA010000308.1 GCA_010671975.1 Leptolyngbya sp. SIO4C1
TGGGGCAGAAAAAAGCTTAAGCTAGGCCATCTGCGGTAGCGAATTGACAGAACTAGCTCGTGAAATGCTACTGCTAGTGGAAAGACTAGCATAAACTGTCGGCAGGAAATAGCAATGAAAAATGATAGTCCGCTAAGAATGTGCTGTTTCTTTAGATAGAAGGCAATACCCCAGACAACAAAAAAAGAAGCCAGCATATCTGTGTATAGCCGAGTAGAGAGCCACAGATACCAAGGAAACAAAAATAGCCCCAGTAAAGCGAAAATAGGTGTAGAGCTTCTTTTTTTGCCGGGCCATCCGATTAAAAATGCAATGACAATTGAGAAAACAAAATTAATTAGTCTAGCTGCAAAAGGCCCAGCCTTAAACAAATGCTCAAGCATGCCATAGACAATAAATGGGAATGGTGTATTGAATTGGTTATAGTTGCGAATCTGAGCAAAAGAAGGAAGCAGCTGATTACTAAACTCTAGCGATGTCTTCCAAAAACCAATTTCATCGTCCCATAAAGCACCATGAAGATAGCTAGAGACAACTAGCAGAGCTGTGTAAACTAAGCCGATAATAAACAAAAATACATGGGTTTCTTTGATCTTCCAATCAGAGTAAAAAGCCATAATGCTAGCTCATTTTGAGAAGAACTTGCTCAACTTGATGGGCAATGGTAGACCAGTTAAAGCGGCTAGTAGCATAGTCGCGGCAGGCATCGCGATCGGGTAGCTTGACGCTGTCGGTAAGAACATTTTCTAGACTTGCTGCGATCGCATGCTCGCTAGCATTTTTAGCAATCAACTCTGGCGAAAAGTCAGCAATCACCTCAGGCATGCCGCCAACGGGCGTGCATAAGACCGGTGTGCCGCTGGCTAAAGACTCTAGCAGCACGAGTCCAAAGCCTTCTAAAGACTGGCTAGGCATGACGGTGAGATCGGCGGCCTGGTAGGCAATGGGCAAATCTTCATCGGGCAGAAAGCCAAGAAATCTGACCGCGTCACTGAGGCCAAGCTCAAGCGCCTGCTGCTCTAAGGTTTCTCTCAAAGGACCTTTGCCTGCAATCGCTAGCCAGAGATCTTGCTGATTGGCCTTAAGCTGCGCGATCGCGTCTAGCAACTTATCAAGCCCCATCCGATGCACCAGGCGGCGCGGCGTAAACAGAATGAAGCGGTCCTGCGGCCAGCCAAGCTTTTCGCGCGCTTGCTGGCGAGAGAGCGTAGTTTGAAACTGCTGAATATCGACACCGCCAGGGATAACGTGAATTTTATCCCAAGGAACGCGGTATTCTTGATGCAAAATCTGGCCAAAGGCTTTGCTCAGCACGATGAAGCGATCGCAGCGGCGATAGACCTGCTGCTCCATCTGTTTTTTTAGCCACACGCTGAGCTGACTTTCGCCCTCCTTCTGGCTTTCAATGGCCCAAGGACCGTGAAAAGTACAGGTGACCGGGACGTCTTTAGGCAGATGGGGCAGCGCCGCTAAGCCATAGAGCGCAAAGTGAATATTGACCGCATCAACCTTGGCAGAAGCGATAGGACGAGACTGTCGATATGCCGATAGGAGCCGCTGCCAGAGAGAAGCCTCTGGATTGGCCAGATTCTTTAGCTGAATAGAGGCAACGCTGCTGTGACTGGGTAGGCCAATACCAAATAGATCAATCTCGGTGTCAGCGTTAGCCAGCGTGTGAACTAGCTCGTAAATATAGCGATCGAGCCCACCGGGTCTGCTAGGAAACCAGTTATTGCCAAGAACAGCAATTTTTGTAGAAGAATGCATAGTTTTAATGAATATCAGGTAGCACTGGTGCTATGGCGTCTCTTATCGTCATGCCTCATCCGTACGATTGCTTAAGTCTAAATACAGACGCCTAGGCTCCTTAACCGGATATTCAAGCTATTGGCCTATGGCAGTTGGCTAGAGATCTGCCTAGCTGTACCAGTGCGCCAATTAATCAGCGGCGTTTCTAGTACGGCAACCGATACGGTTCTGGGCTGAAACCGCCCAATGAGCGCGTAGCTGACTAAGCCCACATACTCTCTCAGGGCTAGAGCCGTTTCTTCGATAGCAGGCAGCGAAGGTGAGATCGTCACGGGATGTGGAATGACTTGAAAGCCAAAACTTTGGAAAGTGAGAACCGAGCGTAGCATGTGGGGCTGATCCGTGATAAGAATGAGCCGATTGACGCCAATAGTATGCAGCAGGTCAAAAGAGCGGACCGCGTTTTCCTCAGTCGTACGAGCGTTAGGTTCTATCAGCTGAGCGCGCAGGGGAACTCCGAGCTGAGTGATGTGGGCAGAAAGGCGAGCGGCTTCTCCTCGGCCAGTGGTTAAGATGACAGGAGCCCGCTTGGCCTGCCAGAGCTGTACGGCTGCTTGAGCGCGTGTTTGCTCAGCTAGCGAGCCTCGCCCCAAAACCACAATGGCATCGGCAGACTGACCAATGTCTGACGGCAGAAAAAAAGTTAACCCTCGAGTCGCAACAGCCGCTCCGATAGGAGAAATGAGAAAAAGATAGGTAATACCAAGCGCACAAACGCTACGAAGAAGTAACCCCTTATACGAGAAAGACCTGAAGCAAAGCGTGACTAATAAAACTGCCAATAGAGGCAAGAGCACCTGCTGAGGTTCAATGAACCAGTTGAACAGGGCGTATTTAAGTTGACCCCACTGACGCAGCGAAAGAAAGAGAAACATAGATTGGTAGAGCAGCCAGATTTTCGCCTACCAATCTATAAGATTTTTTACAAAAGTTTTTTAAGTCTTTATAAAGCTTTTCCGGAACTGCGTTGAAGTTTCTACTCAGGAATGAGCATACACCTTTTGGTAGTAGTCTTGATAAGCCTCAGACAGCAGGGGCTGCCACCAGTTGGAGTGCTTTAGGTACCAAACAATGGTTTGTCGCAGACCTTCTTCTAGCGTGACTGAGGGAGTCCAGCCGAGCGCCGTTTCAATTTTGCTGGCGTCAATTGCGTATCGCCGGTCGTGACCGGGACGGTCTTTGACAAAGGTAATCAAGTCTTTGGCGGGGCGAACCGGTAAGCTAGGCGCAAGCTCATCCATTAGCTCACAAATAATGTGCACCAAATCAATATTTTTGACTTCGTTGTTGCCGCCAACGTTGTAGGTCTGGCCGGGGCTGCCAGCATGGATGACTCGATCTAGCGCCCGGCAGTGATCGCGGACGTAGAGCCAATCGCGCACATTTTGACCGTCGCCATAGACAGGCAGCGGCTTACCCAGCAAAATGTTGATGCACATCAGTGGAATGAGCTTTTCAGGAAAATGATACGGACCGTAGTTGTTAGAGCAGTTGGTGATCAGCGTCGGTAAACCGTAGGTATGGTAGTAGGCTCTCACCAGGTGATCGCTGCCGGCTTTAGACGCTGAATAGGGACTGTTGGGTGCATAGGGGGTTGTTTCAGTAAAGGCCGGATCGTCCGGGCCGAGGCTGCCGTAAACCTCATCGGTGGAAACGTGTAGGAAGCGAACATCCGATCGGTTTTGCCAAAGATGGCGAGCGCTCTCCAGCAGAGTAAAGGTGCCAACCACGTTGGTTTGGATGAAGGCGCCAGGGCCGAGAATGGAGCGATCGACGTGAGACTCAGCCGCAAAGTGAGCGATGATGTCAATTTCTTCGGCTTGAAGCAGAGTCTCTACGGCAGCGCGATCGCAGATATCGCCTTGAACGAATCGCAGATTGGCATGGTTCTCTAGGGACTGGAGGTTGCTACGATTACCAGCATAGGTCAGTGCATCTAGCACAACAATGCGATCGTCAGGGTGGGTTTCTGCCCAGTGCTGAACAAAGTTAGCGCCGATAAAACCAGCGCCGCCGGTCACCAAGAGGCGACGAGGCTGTCGCTGCTCCAAAGGACTTGAGCTATTGGAATTTGAGTTAATAGATGTCATAAGCTTCAGGAACGATACAGATCTAAATCAGGTCAATTTGAGAGTCATCGCCAACCATCAGACGCAGCGCTTTGGGGCGGGGATGAGCTGGCTTGATCTGAGCTCGCTGACCAATGACGCTGTCTACAATTCTCTGATGAATATCCACTATCTTTGCGCTTTCTAAAACAACGCTGTGCTCAATATCAGCATTGACGAGAGACACTCGATTGGAAATACTGCTGTAGGGGCCAATGAAGCAGTTGTCGAGATGACAGTCTTCTCCAATGATGACCGGTCCGCGAATCGTGCAGTTAGTAATCTTAGAGCCGCGCCCGATTTTGACGCGCCCGGTAATGCGGCTTTGATCATCGACCTCTCCGTGACAGGCCGTTAGGGGACATTCGTCGAGAATGATGCGATTGGCCTCTAGCAGATCGTCTTTCTTTCCAGTATCTAGCCACCAACCTGTCAGCTCGCAGGCTTCTACCTGCTTTTGGTGATCGATTAAAGTTTGAATGGCATCTGTAATCTCTAGCTCGCCTCGGGCAGAAGGTTGAATTCTAGCGATCGCATCGTGAATGGCCGGTGAAAAGAAATAGACGCCGACGAGCGCCAGGTTGGAGGGCGGAATTTTAGGCTTTTCGACAAGGCCGAGGACTTTGCCATCAGCGGCTACTTTGGCTACTCCGAAAGCGGTTGGGTCAGGAACCTGACGCAGCAGAATGAGTGAATCTAGTTGCTTGTCCTGAAACTGAGTGAGAAACTCACTCAGCGTATCTTGGATCAGGTTATCTCCTAGATACATCACGAAGGGAGACTCTTTTAGAAAAGGCTGGGCAATTTTAACCGCGTGAGCTAGGCCGTCTGGATTTTCTTGAAGAATATAGGTAATCTTAGCGCCAAAGCGCTCGCCGCTGCCCGTTTTGGCTTTGATTTCTTCACCTGTCTCAGGGCTTAAAATAATGCCAATGTCGGTAATGCCGGCTGCAACAATGCTTTCAATGCCGTACCAGAGGATGGGCTTATTGACGACAGGAACCAGCTGCTTAGCGCCGGTATGGGTAAGCGGGCGTAAGCGCGTGCCTTTGCCACCTGAGAGTATAAGTGCTTTCATAGAGATTAGCCCGATAGTTTAGTAATTAGCTGGAACGGTAAAGCTGAGCCAGAGTACGGCGTAGTCCTTCTCGCCAGTGAAACAAAGCGGGTCCTAAAACGGCGTCTATCTTTTGGTTTGACAAAATGGAATAGGCTGGTCGCTGGGCTGCTGTTGGATAGTCTGCAGTGGTGATCGGTACCACCTGTTGCACCTTGAGCGGCATGCCTAGCCGCTTTGCCTCTTCAAAGATAGCAACGGCAAAGTCATACCAGCTAGCAGCGCCGCTACAGGTCAGGTGATAAATGCCAAAATCAGGTGGTGGCTGATTGGGATTGTCAAGATGCGAGACAAACTGAGTGATGCGAGCAGCTAGATAGGCGGCTGAGGTGGGAGTGCCAATTTGATCGGCGACGACTCGAACTTCGGTGCGATCGCGTCCGAGCTTCAGCATCGTTTTAACAAAGTTGCCCTGCCCGTGAGCGCCGTAAACCCAGGCGGTCCTAAAAATGTAGTGGTGATCGCAGGCTTCTTGAATAGCAGCTTCACCCATCAGCTTGGTCTTACCATAGACGCTGATGGGATGGGGACAGTCGGCTTCGGTGTATGGCGTATGCTGCTGGCCATCGAAGACATAGTCCGTTGAGATATGAACTAAGCTAGCGCCTAAATTCTGACTGGCTTCAGCCATCGCTTTGGCAGCTTCTGCGTTAACCGTCTGGGCCAGCTGAGTTTCTGTTTCTGCCTTGTCTACAGCCGTATAGGCAGCAGGGTTAACGATAATATGCGGGCTAATTTTTTCGATGATCTGATGAATATCAGCAGGCCGGCTCAAATCTAGCTCAGCTCGGCTAGCGCTGATGACTTCACCCAGCGGGGCTAAGGCAAGCTTCAGCTCATAGCCAAGCTGCCCAGTAACGCCGGTTAAAAGAATCCGCCTCATGAATATACCTCAGCCTCTTTAAGGGGCAAACCGGCCTGGTCTTTAGCAGATAGGACAGGCTCACTATCGAGCGGCCAGGCAA
>JAAHIA010000309.1 GCA_010671975.1 Leptolyngbya sp. SIO4C1
TAATTGTGGTAGGTGTATTTTGATTGATCGAGCGGAGGACTGTATTCGGGTGGGCGCGTTAGCAGGGACTGGGGTTCAGACGTGGGCTCCTCCGGTTAGCGCGGCGCGGCCGGCTGCCGACGTAGCTTTCAATCCAAAATCCGGTGAACAGTAGCGCGATGCCAACCAGCGGCACAATACCTCGATCGACTAGCTGACTGGTCGTAGCAATTTGCCACTGGCGATTGACCAAATCGGGCGGGATAATCAGAATAATGAAGTCGATCAGCGCAGCCAAAATGGTGATAGCCCCTACAAGCTTGAGCGCGATCGCAGCGATGGGCGAGGGATAGTTGCCGGCCGGTTTTACAGAAGGAGTCATATCAACTGGCATGAGACGCTACAGTTACTCATTCTGCCCCGCTATGCGCAAAGTTCCACATAAGTTCTCGATAAAAGTTCTTAAGCTAGCTGCGGGGGCTAGGCTAGTTGCCGGTTAGCGCTGTCTGCTGCTTGAGAATCTCAGGCCCTCGCGAGGTGCCCAGCCGAGTGGCCCCAGCCTCAACTAGCGCCAGCGCCTGTTCTGGAGTACGAATGCCACCCGAGGCTTTAATCCCAATCTGGCCGCGCGTGACCTCGCGCAGCAGCTTTACGTCGGCAACTGTTGCCCCACCGTTCCAGCCGGTGCTGGTTTTGACAAAGGCGACACCTGCATCTAGGCATACCTCAGCGGCCAGTCGCTTTTCCGCATCGCTGAGCAGGCTGGTTTCTAGGATGGCTTTGATTACCCGCTGCCCGGTGGCTTCAGCTATCTCTGCTAGCTCGCGGTGCAGGAGCGTGGTCTCACCGCTTTTTAGCCAGCCCAAGTTAATCACCACGTCTAGCTCGGTAGCGCCGTTCTCAGCCGCTTCTTGCGCCTCGTAGAGCTTGACGGCTGAGGTCGTTGCTCCGGTCGGAAAGCCAATCACCGTACAGACCTGGGGCGATTTTCCCTGCAGCTGCTCAACCGCTCGCCGCACCTGCCCAGGGTAGACACAGACAGTTGCAAACCCAAACCGATCGGCTTCAGCGCACCACTGGTCGACTAGATCTGGCGTTGCAGCTGGTAGCAATAGCGCGTGATCGATCAGCGGTGCTAGTTCCACCGATGCTAATTCTTGCCTAGCCATGTTGCCTGCCTATCCTGCTCACGTTTGCTGCTCGTTTCACTACCAGCATTGCATTACCGAACTTTACACAGTTGAAGACTCAATAAAACTCAATTCTGGAACAGTCTAGCTGGAAAAGGATTTGAGTAAGGTGAGAAAGTAGAAACTGGCTACTTAAGCGGGCATGTTAGCCTTGACAGGGCTGCCTGGCCCTAGCGCTGAACCCGTTTGCCGAACCGTCGGTAGCGTTTACTGCTAGCTTAGGCTAGCTGCCACTCTTATATCTAGACTGCTATTCTAAACTGCTATGGCTGAGCCCTTAATTTCTGCCATTATTTGCACTCACAATCGCGATCAGTATCTAGGCGCTGCGATTGACAGCTTGCTGAACCAAACCTGCGATCGCTATGAAGTGATTGTGGTTGACAATGCCTCAACTGACAGCACGGCCAAAGTCGTGCAGTCGCGGCTATCGCATCCGCGACTACAGTATGTTTATGAGTCGACGCTAGGGCTATCGGTGGCGCGCAATCGCGGCGCGCGAGCGGCCTCAGCCGAGATTTTGGCCTATCTCGATGACGATGCTGAAGCCAGTCCGCAGTGGCTCGACTCGCTCTATCAGGTCTATGCCGAAGACACTCAGGTAGCAATTGCCGGGGGCAAGGTGACGCTGCTGTGGCCTGAGCAGACTCAGCCGCCGCGCTGGCTGTCCAGTGAGCTGGCAAGCGGTCTCGGGGCCTACGATTTAGGGGATAGTTTGAGATATATCAAAAATCCAAATCTGACCCCGCGCGGGCTCAATTATTCAATCCGCAAATCTTTTCTAGACAGCGTTGGCGGCTTTGACACTAACCTGGGCCGAGTGGGCAAAAATCTGCTCTCTAATGAAGAGCTGCACATGACCCAGCTGGCGCTGCGACAGGGGCTAAACGTGGTCTATGTGCCAGCCGCGATCGCGGCTCACAATGTCGCGCCAGCGCGGCTCAAGCCCGGCTGGTTTCTCAGTCGCAGCTGGTGGCAGGGCATCAGCGAGTGCTATCGCGAGCAGGTCTCTGGCAAGACCGGTCCGGGGCAGTTTCGGCGCGGTGGTGAGCGGCTGCTTCGCGGTCTCTATAAGACGGCCAAATACTGCTACGATCCGGCCCAGCGGTTTGAAAATTTTGCCTACGCCTACGGCCAGATTGGCTATCTAGGCAGCGCGCTGCGCCATTTGATTTGGCCGCATCCGGCACCTGAGGGGCCGCCTGGTGCCTAGGCCTGAACTATCTCAGGCTTGAACTATCTATTGTTATTTACCTTAAAACGCGCGATCTATGACTGCTGCCTTCCCAAAGATTCCTGTCTCGGTGCTGATTCCGGCCAAGAATGAAGAAGAAAATCTGCCGGCCTGTCTTGAGAGCGTGGCTCGTGCAGACGAAGTTTTCGTGGTTGATTCCCAAAGTGAAGATGCCTCAGAGGTAATTGCCCAGCGCTACGGCGCTGCTGTGGTGCAGTTTCACTTCAATGGTCGCTGGCCTAAGAAGAAAAACTGGTCGCTAGAAAATCTGCCGTTCCGCAATGAGTGGGTGCTGATTGTTGACTGCGACGAGCGCATTACCCCCGAGCTGTGGGACGAAATTGCCACCGTCATTGAGGCAGATGAGAAAGATGGCTACTATCTCAATCGGCGCGTTTTTTTCCTCGGTAAGTGGATTCGTCACGGCGGCAAGTACCCTGACTGGAATCTGCGCCTATTTCGCCATGCCAAAGGCCGCTACGAAAATCTCAACACTGAAGAAATTCGCAACACCGGCGACAATGAGGTTCACGAGCATGTCGTAGTCGAAGGCGGACGGATTGGCTATCTGCAGCAGGATATGCTGCACATTGACTTTCGCGATCTGTATCACTGGCTGGCTCGCCATAATCGCTATTCCAACTGGGAGGCTCGCGTCTATTACAACCTGCTCACCGGCATGGGGGACGACGGGACCATCGGTGCTAACCTGTTTGGTGACTCGGTGCAGCGCAAGCGCTTCCTCAAGAAAATTTGGGTACGGCTGCCGTTTAAGCCGCTGCTGCGCTTTGTCCTGTTTTACTTCATTCGGTTAGGGTTCCTCGATGGCTATCCTGGCTACGTCTATGGCCGACTGCTCAGCCAGTATGAGTATCAAATTGGCGTCAAGCTATACGAGCTTAAAGCGTTTGGTGGTCGCCTTAACGTCGATGCCCCTGCAGCTGAGCCAGCCGTCCCAGAGCTGGTTGGCTCGGCAGAGACTCAGCAGTCGTCTAGCGTCTAGCCTGAGCGTCTAACCTAATTTGACGACGAGAGCAGCAGGGGAGAGGCAACCTATGGCGCATCTATCTGAGTCAGCTATCAAACGCTTGACCGTATCCAATCAGGCCAAATTCAACCAGACCGAAACCGACGGTTTGGGTGCACCGCCGCTAGTCGATCTGCGGCAGTATCATCAGCCTGGGTTTGAGGCCGGCCGACCGAAGTGGATGATCCTGCTGTGGTGGCTGCTTCAGGCCGTCGTGTTTCCGCTGACGCTGCATGCCCATCACGCGCCGCGCCGTGCTCTGCTGCGCCTCTTTGGTGCCAAAATTGGCAAGCGGGTGATGATCCGGCCAACGTCGCGCTTTACCTATCCGTGGCATGTAGAGATTGATGACGACAGCTGGATTGGCGATGATGTCGTATTCTATAGCCTGGTGCCGATTCGAGTGGGTCGCCACTGCGTGATTTCCCAAAAAGCCTACCTTTGTACGGGCAGTCACAATATCAGCGATCCGCGCTTTGGCCTAGTGACAGCGCCGATCACAGTTGAGAACGGGGCCTGGGTGGCAACCGACTGCTTTATCGGACCTGGGGTTAAAATTGGCGCTAATGCCGTCATTGGGGCTCGCAGCAGCGTGTTTGAGGAGATGCCGGCACAGCAAATTTGTTTTGGTACCCCCTGTCGACCTCGGCGGCGACGCCAAGTTTCTCTGTAAATCAGTTTCTCAAACTAGTTTCTCTGTAAATTTTTAGACTGTCGGGAAACCATCCCGACTACGGATCGTCTTTTACGATAACGCCTCTTAGAGTGGCACTTAGCCGCTGTTACTGTGTTAGAAGTTTGGCTAGGCTTATGGAGCCCAAAGAGCATTTTGTAGAAGAAATAGACCTGCGGCGCTACTGGCTCGTCATCAAACGTCGATGGCTGCCTGCCTCTGTTGTCTTTCTGGCCTCGGTTGCTGCTTCGATGTTTGCTTCAATGTCAGAAGAAGTCGAGTATAGAGCCACAGGTGAGATGCTGCTGCAGCTAGACCGCACCTCCTCACTGACGGGCGTAGCGCAGGAGCTCAGCGAGCTAGAATCTCTCACCGTTGAAGGCAATCCGCTTGACACGCAGGCTTCTTTGATCACCTCAGCGCCGATTTTACGAGATACGATCGAGGCGCTCAACATTCGCAACGAAGAGGATGAGCTGATCGGCGTTGGCAATTTAAAAGACGGCCTGGAGGTTTCGACCAGCGAGCAGACAGACATCATTAAGGTGGCCTATCAGTCTGGCAATCCAGAGCTCTCAGCGGCGATTGTCAATCAAATTATGGCGTCTTATATCGCCTTCAACATTCAAAGCAACCGCTCTGAGGTGAGAGCAGCTCGAGAATTTTTGGAGGCGGAGCTGCCTAAAGCAGAGGCTGAGGTCAATCAGCTCTCTGAAGCGCTGCAGCAGTTCAACGAGCAGAACCGCATCATTAACCTCGAAGCCGAGGCCACGGCAACGGTGGGTGCGATCGCCGATCTCGATCAGCGCATTGCTAATTCTCAATCTCAGCTGGCTGAGGTTGACAGCCGAGTCAATCAGCTCAGAGAAAAGCTGGGTTTGCCGCTAGAGGATGCACTAACGCTGACCGATTTAACCCGCTCTAAGGGCGTGCAGCAGGTGTTTGATCAGTGGCAGGCGGCTCAGACTGAGCTAGCCACTGCCCGAACTCGCTATACCGATGCGCATCCTAACGTGCGGACGCTGGCGCGTGAGGAAGCAGCGCTGCGGGCGGTACTGGAGGAGCGGATGCTGGATGTGGCCGGCGGTGCGCTCCCTGTGTCTGACCGAACGCTGCAGTTTAGTGAGCTCAAGCAGCAGCTAGCCGCCGATTTAGTGCGAGCCGAAATTGATCGAGCGAGCCTTTTCAACCAGCTGTCGACGCTAGCCTCAACTCGCGATGCCTACGTGGATTGGGCCGATATTTTCCCTAGCTTAGAGACCACTCAGCTCGATCTGCAGCAGAAGCTGGCCTACGCTCGCAATACCTACGAGGGGCTGCTGAGGCGGCTGCAGGAGGTGCGCCTCGCAGAAAACCAAAACGTCGGCAGCGCTCGCATTATTGAGCAAGCCGATGTGCCGGCGAACCCTGTGGCCACCGGACAAGATAACTATCTGCTGCTGGGGGCCGGGGCTGGCGTGCTGCTGGGAATTGCCGTAGCCTTCTTCCTCGACCTGATTGATCGCACCATTAAGTCGGTCAAAGATGGCGAGAAGATTTTCAACTACGTTTTGCTAGGCGTCATTCCCCGGTTTGAGACCCACAAAGAGTCTGACTGGCAGGACGATGCCTACAGCGCTGACGGATCTCCTTCGACCCGGATTGTCACCTCTCAGCGTGCCTATCCGATGATCTCGGGGGCCTATCAGATGCTGCAAGCCAATCTGCGGTTCATGAGCTCCGACAAGAAGCTGAAGTCTTTGGTGATTACCAGCTCTGCTCACGGTGAGGGCAAATCAGAAGTCTGCGCTAACTTGGCTGCCTCAATTGCTCAAACCGATCGACGGGTGCTGCTGATTGATGCCGATATGCGATCGCCCGATCAGCACCACCTTTGA
>JAAHIA010000031.1 GCA_010671975.1 Leptolyngbya sp. SIO4C1
CTCACATTTACGCTGTCTAGGTTAGTTAAGGATGGCTGGTTAGAGCTATCTGAGTTAGAAGATTTGAGCGCAGACAAGCGAGCCAAGATCAGCTTACTGACGCGTATGTAGGTATTTAGGAACAGTGAACGGGTGGAACAGATCGGCAGCCATAGCTGGTATTTCAAAAAATCTAAGCTGCTGCTGGAGTTACCGAAGCTGAGCGGGCTCTTAGTATCTTTAGCCATTTTCAGTGGCTGGCTGTTTCATTTAAGCCACCTACTCTCGACCGAACTGTCGGTGCTACACCCGGCTGTTCTCTGCGGCGCGATTCTGCTGCAGGCGTTTTTAAATACGGGGCTCTTTGTCACTGTCCATGACGCCATACATGGCTTGGTTTGCCCGACTAACCGTGCTCTCAATGTGCTGTTGGGTAAGCTCTGCGCGACGGCCTATGCGTTTTTGCCCTACAGAATCTTAGCCACCAAGCATTGGCTACACCATCGCTATCCAGTGAGTGCGGCAGATCCCGACTTTCACGGGACAAAGGACGCCAGCTTTCTAGCTTGGTACCTGCATTTCATGGCGGAATATTCAGGCTGGAAGCAGTTTATTCAGCTAGCGAGCGCGGTCGGGATTGCTAGTTTGGTATTGCAGATTTCACCGACTAACTTAGTTTTATTTTGGGCGATACCGCTGCTACTCAGCTCGCTGCAGCTATTTTACTTTGGAACCTATCAGCCTCATCGCGGCATTGAGCTGGGCTATCCGCACTGTGCTAGAAGCCAGCCGCTGCCGTGGCTGCTATCGCTGCTGGCCTGCTATCATTTTGGCTATCATCAAGAGCATCATGCTCGGCCTGATGTTGCCTGGTGGGCGCTGCCGGCGCTGTATCAGGCCAACTGCCGTTCTGACTGAGCCAGCCGCCTGTGATTCTAGACTATATTTTCAACTTCGGTAATGTGTTCGTTCTGCCCTTCTGGGTACTGATGGTGCTGGTGCCTAACTGGGCCGTGACGCGGCGAGTGATGGCTTCCTATATTCCGTTTGTAATACTGGCCGGGCTCTACGTCTACTGCTTTGCCAACAGCCTTGACCCGGACTCAGCTGCAGCCTTTGCCAACCCAACGCTGTCGGTGCTTACGAGCCTGTTCGCCGATCCGCGCGTGATGGCGACTGGCTGGGTGCACTTTCTCGCGATGGATCTGTTCGTGGGACGCTACATCTATTGGAAAGGTCAAGAAACCGGCGTTTGGACCCGGCATTCGCTGGCGCTTTGCCTCTTTGCGGGGCCGGCCGGGCTGCTGTCGCACATTCTCACGACCTGGGTCTATCAGCGGTTTGAGCAGGCTCAGGGTAACCCGACCGAAGCGGCTGGATAATTGCCTCTATCCCCGCCAGAGTGATAGAACTATAGCCTAATAAGGTTAGGGTTAGTGAGAGGCGCTATGCGGTTTAGCAAGCTATCGTATCGTGGAAAAGTGGCTCGGTTTCTAGGGCTGTTTGGCCTTTGTTTTGCCTTGGCGGTGGGCTGTGGTCAAAGCCAAAACGCGGTCTCGACGCCTGACAACCAGGCCGCTGAGGGGGGGCGCGTCAGCGTGGGGACTACGCTCGGAGCTCGCACGCTTGACCCGGCCGATGCCTATGAGATTTTTCCTGGCATATTGCTCTATAACCTGGGTGACCGGCTTTATACCTACGCGCCGGGGACGACCGATCTGATGCCGCAGCTGGCAACCGAGCTGCCCACCGTCAGCGAGGACAGCCTCACCTATACCATTCCACTGCGAGACGATGTGACGCTGCACGATGGTACGCCCTTTACGGCTGAGGTGATGGCCTTTTCGATTCGGCGATTTATGGAAAATGGTGGTCGGCCCGCCTTTTTGCTCTCAGAGAAAATCGATACGGTTGAAGCCACGGGCGAGCATGAGCTGACGATTACGCTGCAGCAGCCCTTTGCGGCCTTTACCTCGCTGCTGACCTTTTGGGGCGTGACGCCGGTGCCGCCGGACAAGTATACGGTCGGCGAAGGTCAGTTTAAGCCGAATGAGTTTATTGGCTCGGGTCCCTATGAGCTGGCCTCGTTTAGCAGCGATCGCATTAAGCTCGACGTCAACGAAGACTACTGGGGTGACGCGCCTGACAACGAAGGCATCGATATTCAAATTTTCACCAGCCCGGCTAACCTGTACAACACCTTTCGCTCTGGCGGGCTCGATGTCGCCTACCAAACGCTCGACCCAGATCAGATTGCGGCGCTAGAGCGCGAAGCGGATTCCAATAATTGGCAGGTCATTGAAGCCGGGTCAACGGTGGTCAACTACATGTCGCTGAACCAAAAAATTGAGCCGTTTGACGACCTGAACGTGCGCAAGGCGATGGCCTCAATGGTTGATCGCAATTTAATTAATCAGCGCGCCTTTCAAGATCAGGCCGAGCCGCTCTACAGCCTGGTGCCCAAGAGCTTTGAGGTGTATGAGCCGGTGTTTGAGCAAGCCTACGGCGACGGCAACTACGCTCAAGCCAAGGAGTACCTAGCTGAAGCCGGCATTACCGAATCGAACCCGCTGGCGATTGAGATTTGGTACCCTTCAGCTTCGACCACCCGCAGCGTGGTGGCCAATACGCTCAAAGAAGCGATTGAAACCAACCTGCCGGGCCTGGTCAACGTCGAAGTCAGCACGGCTGAAGCCGCGACGCTCTGGGGCAACGTCGAAAAAGGCGTCTACCCCAGCGTGCTCTCGAACTGGTACCCCGACTACTTTGACCCCGACAACTTTGTGCAGCCCTTCTTGAGCTGTGAGCAAGGCTCTGCCGATACCCTCTGCGAACAGGGCGCGACCCAGGGCAACGGCTCTTTCTACTACAGCGACACCGCCAACGACCTGCTCGCCAAGCAAAGTGCTGAGCTCGATGCCGACACGCGCGCTGGCCTGCTCAAAGATCTGCAGCAGCTCGTCGTCGAAGATGTGCCCTACATCCCGCTGTGGCAGAACAAAGACTATGTGTTTGCCCGCGACGGCATCGACGGTGTGGCAATTGAGCCCAACCAGCAGTTTCTGCTCTGGCAAATTGAGAAGTAATTATGTCCTCTCGCTCTAACGCGCTGCGCTACTACGTAATCTCGCGGCTGCTGCTGGCTCCGCTGATGATCTGGACGATTACGACCGTGGTATTTTTGCTGCTGCGGGCGACGCCGGGCGATCCGGTGGATGCGCTGCTGGGGCCGAGGGCGCCGGAAGCGGCTAAGGCAGCGCTGCGATCGCAGCTGGGCCTCGATCAGTCCCTAATCACCCAGTACCTTACCTATCTAGGCAAGCTGCTGCAGTTTGACCTGGGCAGCTCGCTCGGCAGTCAGGGGCAGAGCGTCTGGCAAATTATCGGCGCGCACTTTCCCGCGACGGTCGAGCTAACGCTGTGCGGCATGATTGTGGCAGCCGTGGTGGGCATCACGGTGGGCTCGCTGGCTGCCTCCTTCCCCAATACGCCGCTGGATGCCGGCGGGCGGCTGTTTGGCATCCTCACCTACGCCACACCGATGTACTGGTTTGGCATGATTCTGCAGCTGGTGCTAGCCGTACAGCTTGGCTGGTTTCCAATCGGCACCCGCTTTCCGCTGAGCGCCACGCCGCCGCCGGGGCCGACCGGGCTCTACCTGCTCGATAGCCTGCTGCACCTCAACCTGGCCCAGTTTGGCACGGCGCTGTATTACCTGGCGCTGCCCAGCCTGACGTTAGGCATCTTGATTAGCGGCGTATTTGAGCGCATGGTGCGGGTAAACCTGAAGCAGACGCTGCGAGCCGACTATGTCGAAGCCGCCCGCGCTCGCGGCATTCCCGAAATGCGCATCGTCACTGCCCACGCGCTCAAGAATGCCCTGATTCCTGTGATTACAATTTTGGGGCTGACCTTTGCCTCGCTGCTCGGCGGCGCGGTGCTGACCGAGGTGACCTTTTCCTGGCCGGGCCTGGCGAACCGGCTCTATCTAGCCATTTCCGAGCGCGACTATCCAGTGGTGCAGGGGCTAATGGTCTTCTTCGCCGGCATTGTCGCTTTGGTGAGCATTGCCATCGACATCCTCAACGCCTACATCGACCCCCGCATTCGCTATTAGGTCTGCGCCACAATCAAAATCTCCCGCTTCAGCGCGGCTTCTAGCACCTGCCGCTCGCGGCGGGCGGCCCACAGCTCCAATGCCAGGCTGCCGCTACCCTGCACGGCAATCTTTAGCGCTTCAGCTGAAATATCGCAGTCTAGGGCGTCAATCTGCTGATTTTTGGTCTTGTTCAGCCCCACCGCGATTCGCAAGATGCCAGAGAGCAGCCTGACAATGCGCCGCTGCGACTTGTCGAGCTTTTTGAATTTCTTGTGGCCTTTGGTGGGTGCCGCTTTGCAGTGATAGCGAGCCAAATGACCAATCAGCATCACCTCTTCGTCGTTGAAGCCGCGCGGGTTGGCCTGCTTGATGATGTAGCGAGAATTTTTGTGATACTTGCGAAACGAAATGTACTGCCCAATATCGTGCAGCAGCGCGCCGTACTCTAGCAGCTCGCGCTCGAATTCACCATAGTCATGCAGCGATCGCGTCTGGTCGAACAGCTGCAGCGCCAGGTGCGCCACGTGCGAATTTTCTGACCAGTCAGCCCCGTACTTACTCACCAGCTGCGCGGCGCTGCGATGCCTGAGGTCTTCAAACTCGGGCATGGTTACATCCTGCCCGTGCCGCTCTAGGTAGTCTAAAATCATGCCCTCTCGCAGCGAGGCATCGCACAGCGTAATCTCTTTCACCTGAGCCAGCCGCAGCAGCTGCACCAGCAGAATGCCGCCTAGATGAATGGCATCGGTGCGCTTCTCGCTGACGCCGTCGACCTTGGTGCGATCGTCCTGATCGAGCTTCAGCAGCTTCTTCGTCACTTGGTCAATATCGCTGAGCTTGGCCACTTCGGCATTCACCGAGCGCAGCGACTGACCGTTGGCTAAATGGGCGGCTTCGCCCAGCGTGCGAATCGTGCCGGAGGTGCCAATGACTCGATCAAAGCCAAGGTCGCGCGCCGTCTCTAAGCTCTCGCTGGCCTGATACTGAATGTAGGCTTCGACCGCACTGCGGCCCTCGGGGGCTAGCGGCTGCTGATTTTCAAACATATCGCGCAGGCGCTGTACGCCCAGCGGCAGGCTCGTGCCAAAGAAAATATCCGCTGTGTTGCCGACGACGGCTTCAGTGCTGCCGCCGCCAATATCAAGCACCAGGGCGGTCTCATCCGCGAGCGCGATCGCATTGCGCACCGCCAAAAAAATCAGCCGGGCCTCTTCCTTACCCGAAATAATTCTAGGTGAAATGCCCGCCTGCTTCGAGACCGCGCTCAAAAACGCTTCGCCGTTATGCGCCTCGCGAATCGCGCTGGTAGCGGCCGTAATAATCTCATCGACCCCCAGCTGATCGGCTAGGTGCACATAGCGCTTGATCGTCTCTAAGCCATAGTCAAACGTCTGCGGGCTCAGCTGCTTCGTCGAGAAGACGCCCGCCCCCAGCTTCACCATCTCCTTCTCGCGTTCAATCACCTCGAAAGCGTGCCCTGGCAGCACCTGCACCACAATCATATGAATCGAATTGGTCCCAATGTCGATGGCGGCAAGTTTCATGTCAGGGAGCTCTGCGTCTACACAGGCATTGTACGCGAGCGGCTGTGACAGTAAAAACGAGAAAGCTGATGCAGCCCAACCGGCTACCAGCAGCAGCTGGCTGCTCAGCAGCGGCAGGCCCTTAACTCGTGGCTAGCCTGACTGCATCTGGGGTGGGCAGGCTCATTTGAGCGGCCGACGTTTGCACAATAGGAATGTCAATGACAAACTCTGTTCCTTGCCCTGGGGTAGACAGACAGGTGAGGCTGCCGCCGTGGCGCTCAACGATGCGATAGCTAACTGCCAATCCTAAGCCGGTTCCCTTACCGATCGGTTTAGTCGTAAAGAAAGGATTAAAAATCTGCGAGAGATTTTCTGGCGGAATGCCGATGCCATTGTCACAGACTCTAACAATGCAGCGATTTTGCTGCCGCTCAGTTTGCAGGGTAATTTGAGGGTCTGGGCTATCTGAGCCTTGCAGCGCGTCAATCGCATTGCTGAGAAGATTCATGAATACCTGATTCATTTGGGCCACATAGCATTCGACAGGCGGTAGTTTTCCATAGAGTTTAACCAGCCGAATGCCGAAGGCTTTACCAGCTTTTGCTTTCAGACGATGCTGCAAAAGCATCAGGGTGCTGTCGAGCCCTTCATGCAGATCGACCGACTTACAGGAGGCTTCATCCAGGCGAGAGAAATTTCGCAAAGACAGTATGATTTCACGAATGCGCTGAGTGCCCGACTGCATTGACTGAATGATTTTAGGCAAATCTGTTTGTAAAAAAGCTAAATCTGTGGTCTCGATTGCGGCTGCTAGCTCAGCCGGCGGCAGGGGAAAATATTGTTGATATAGCGAAATAATCGTCAGCAGTTCGCTGGCATGCGCTTCGACATGATCGAGATTGCCGTGGATAAAGCTGATAGGGTTGTTGATTTCATGAGCGATACCTGCCACCATCTGGCCGAGCCCAGCCATCTTTTCCGTTTGAATGAGCTGCGCTTGAGCCTCTTTCAGCTCACGTAAGGCAGCGGCCAGTTGACGAGTATTTTCGCGTTCTTCGGCCTCGCGCTTGCGCAGTTCTGCTTCTGCCTGCTGGTGCTGCTGAAAGACGCGCTCAAAGGTCTCTGCCAAAAAGCCAATTTCATGGCTGGGTAAATCAGGGGGCAGCGTAAACTGAGCCTCGATCTGGCTCTCTGCTACGGTTTCATTGAGCTTCAGCAAAGGGCTCAGCACGCATTTCTTGAGTAGACCGCCCATGGCGATCAGAATGACACCCGCCCCGGCTACCATCGTGGTGGTCGATGTTAGAAAGATAGGCCAAATTTCTTGTTGAATCTGATGCAGATCAACTTTGACCACGGCTAGACCGCGACGTCCGCCGCTCCGGCTAAACAGCGGACTGCTGAAAGGCAGGATGTAAGTCAGTGCGGCTTTGCCATTTAAGGTGGTTTCGACAAAGGTACTCACGCCCGTGCGACGCGCCTCTTCTAACGAGCTGGCTAAGGGAGGATACAGCGCCTGATATTGAGTGTCACCCGCACTGAGGATCGGCCCCTGAGCCAGAATCACGCCCGATGGATCCACAATGGTTACTTCCAGCACTGCGGGCAGCGTGGCGTAGTTTTGCACAACTCGCTGTAGGATGGGGCGCGATTCGGCTTCTAATAGACCCTCGGTAGAAAATTCCAGCGTTTGAGCAGTCGCTTTGGCACGGGCATGAACCTGCTGCTCTAGACCAAGCTTGACTAGCTGATAGTTGATGCCGAGGGTGGCAGCACCTACGGTCAGCAGCGATAGGCCAAATCCTGCTAGCAGCTGGTGAGATAGGCTGCGCTTGAGCGACTTAGCCAAGAAGGCTATGCCTGCCATGACCTAATCGCATCTTCTACTAGGGAAGATTCAATCTCAATGTCTTGTCGAATGATCCGGTGATGGCGCGGATCGGCTGCTAAAAGCTGCGCGATTTCCTCAACAGCTTCTTTCAGTCTGTCTTCTGAAAACATGCGCTGATTCATCGCCCTATCGCCTTTTTTCAGCCCTGCGTAGTCAGCCGCGAAGGCCGCTTTGCTCTGATCGAGCTGCTGTGCGGCGATTTCAAAGACTTCATCTGGTTGAGTCTCGACAGCATGAATCGCGTCTAGCCAGGCTAGGATGAACTGGGTGAGCGGCTTTGAGTGGGTGCTGACAAAGCGGCTGCGCGAGGCGAGGCCATCAATCACTAAGCTGTCTACGTCGGCTGTCGTAAAAAGGACGCTACCGCCAATGGCCGTGGCTGTTCTACTCAGGTCAGGTTCCCAAACTACGGCAGCATCCAAGCGGCCTGCCTGGAGTCGCTGAATACTAAGGTCGTTGGAAATATCTACGATCGCTACCTCCTCTGGGGGAATCTGAGCGCTTTTTAACGCCTCTAGCAGGACGAGATGGGGAACCGTACCCAATTTAACGCCCACCTGCTTCCCTCTGAGATCGGCCACTGAGTTGATGCCGGCGCGGGCGACGATACCATCAGACCCAGCAGAGATGTCAGCCACCATGATGAAAGCAGGCTGGTCTTCGCCCGCATCTACCTGCATGACTTCCCACAGGGGAACGAAGCTAGCATCTAACGCCCCTCGCATGGTGGCCCGAATATTGTCCTGCTGATTGCTAAACTGCACTAGCTCAACGCTGAGTCCTCGCTGTTTGAATAGGTTGGCGGCCTGGGCGTAGTATGCGATCGCATAGCCTGGCCAGCTATTGATGCCAATTCGTAACGATTGACTTGGCTGCAAGCCTACGCCGCAGCTGCCAATCACCAGGGCAGCAGCGATCCCTAAAGCAAACCCGAGCGTGAGCTTAATCTCACGAGCTTTAGCTATTTGCTCAAGTGCCTGAAAGATGAGTTGCATAAAACAATCCTCAATAGCAGCTGCAAGCCTTCAATTGAGGGCAGCACGATATCAGCGTTTGAAGCCACCGGGCTAGGTAGTTTACACAAACCTCTGACCAGATTAGAACTGTCCCCCCGCACTTACCCTGAGCTTATAGCTTAGATTTCCCAAGATTTACGCCAGCACGACAGCAAAAAACGGGACAGCAGCCTGCCATCCCGTCTAAAGCTAGCCCTCGCCGGAGCTTACTTACTTTCTACGAAGTCAGCATCGATCACATCGTCGCTGTTGCTGTTGCCGGCACTGCCGTTGCTGCTGGGGTCGCTCGCTGCGCCAGCTTGGCTGTAGACCGCGCTGCCGATCTGCATCAGCGCCTGCTGCAGCTGCTCTGTCAGCGACTTCATGCGCTCGGTATTGTCCTGGCTGATGGCCTCACGCAGGTCGCTGATTAAGCCCTCAGCGCGAGATTTGTCTGCGCTAGGCACCGTATCCCCTAGATCCTGCAGCTGCTTTTCAGCCTGGTAGGCCATCGAGTCAGCCATATTCTTGGTGTCAATGCGATCGCGCCGGGCTTTGTCTTCAGCGGCGTGAGATTCGGCATCTTTGACCATGCGATTAACTTCGTTATCATCCAGCGTAGACGCGCCGGTGATGGTAATGGACTGCTCCTTACCAGAAGCGTTATCTTTCGCAGAGACAGACAGCAGACCGTTGGCGTCAATGTCGAAGGTGACTTCGATTTGCGGTACGCCGCGCGGCGCTGCCGGAATACCGTCTAGCCGGAAGGTACCCAGGCTCTTGTTGTCAGCAGCGAGCTCGCGCTCGCCCTGCAGCACGTGAATCTCCACGTTGGTCTGACCGTCTGCAGCGGTTGAGAAGGTTTCTGACTTCTTCACCGGAATGGTCGTATTGCGCGGAATTAGCTTAGTCATCACGCCGCCGAGGGTTTCAACCCCCAGCGATAGCGGGGTCACATCCAGCAGCAGCACATCCTTGACTTCACCGGCCAGGACGCCACCCTGGATTGCAGCCCCTACGGCTACGACCTCATCTGGGTTAACCCCTTGGCAAGCCTCTTTACCAATGATCCGCTGCACCAGTGCCTGCACGGCTGGAATCCGGGTGGATCCACCCACCAGCACGACTTCATCGATGTCGCTGCTGCTCAGCTTGGCATCTTTGAGCGCCTGCTCGACCGGCACGCGGCAGCGATCTAGCAGGTTAGCGCACAGCTGTTCAAACTGCGATCGCGTCAGCGACATATCTAGGTGCTTCGGTCCGTCCTGAGTCGCTGTGACGAAGGGCAGGTTGATGTTTGTCTGAGTGGCGCTCGACAGTTCGATTTTGGCCTTCTCAGCTGCTTCAGTCAGCCGCTGCAGTGCCTGCTTGTCTTTGCGCAGATCGATGCCTTCGTTGCGCTTAAACTCCTCGGCTAGCCAGTCAACAATTTTCTTGTCGAAGTCGTCACCGCCCAGGTGAGTGTCACCGCTGGTCGACATCACTTCTACCACGCCGTCGCCAACTTCCAGCACGGAGACATCAAAGGTACCGCCCCCGAGGTCAAAGACGAGAATGGTTTCGTTTGTCTTCTTATCTAGACCGTAGGCCAGCGAAGCCGCCGTGGGCTCGTTGATAATCCGCAGCACTTCTAGCCCAGCAATTTTACCAGCGTCCTTGGTTGCCTGCCGCTGTGAGTCATTGAAGTAAGCCGGTACGGTAATCACCGCCTGCTTCACCGGCTCACCCAGGTACTTGCTAGCATCTTCGACCAGCTTACGCAGTACCTGTGCAGAAATCTCTTCTGGAGCAAACTGCTTGCCGGCGGTAGGGCAGTCAAGCTTGACGTTGCCATTGCCGTCTCGTAGCACCTTATAAGAGACTTCAGTCATCTCGTTCGAGACTTCGTCATACTTGCGGCCAATAAAACGCTTGACCGAGTAGAACGTGTTTTCAGGGTTCATCACCGCCTGGCGCTTGGCGATTTGCCCCACCAGCCGATCACCGTTTTTGGCATACGCCACCACTGAAGGCGTAGTCCGATTGCCTTCTGCATTGGCAATGACGACCGGCTGTCCGCCTTCCATCACGGCAATACAGGAGTTTGTTGTTCCTAAATCGATACCAACTACTTTTGCCATAGCTTATGCTCTCAAATGCGCGTCTTGTGTTTATCTGTTCTTGAAGAATTTAAAGGCTCAAGTGAGCCAGCTGCGAGGTCGGCCTCGCAGCTATGCTATTTGCTAGTTAACGCTGACCTTGACGACCTTATTTTTCTCTTCCTCAGCCTTGGGCAGATTCAGCGCCAGCACACCGTTCTTATACTCGGCCGACACGTCTTGGTTATTGACGCGGCCAGGCAGCGGAATCACCCGCTGGAATTTGCCGTAGCTAAACTCTGTGCGAGTCATGCCTTTCTCTTCTGTCCTGCTCTCAGACTTGCGCTCGCCGCTGATAGCCACAGCTTCAGCCGTCACTTCAACGTTGATGTCATCGGGCTCCATCCCCGGTACTTCGAGCTTGAGGTGATAGGCATCATCAGTTTCTTCGAGCTCAGCTGCCGGTGAGAAAGCGATTTTAACGCCATCACGATGAGTCGATGAAGGGGCCAGCATGTCATCAAACAGCCGATTCATCTCTCTTTGAACCTGTTCCATATCGCGGAAGGGTTGCCAACGAACAAGTGCCATAGTGTTTACTCCTTGAGGTCAATAGGGTTGTGAATAGAAGCTGTAGGCGCGTTGAGAATGCCCATAACTCAGACTTTGAATAGCGGCTTCTATGCCCCTCAAACCAGATTCGCAGCTGAGGTAGAAGCGTTACAGGCTGTTGCCTACAGTTTTAACTGTAAGTCGTCAACCCCAATGCCGACAGTCCGTTTAACCGAAATTTGAGCCGGGTTTACCGAACTTGGGCCAGCAGTTCTAACCCGTGCTGACCAGCGACTTAGTAAGGCCAAAGGCCTGCATTTCTTGGGGGTAGTCTGCTAATTCCGTCTGCAGAGTCAGCCGCTAGCACCAGCAATTTGCTATCACAAGAGATGAGCAGTTGCTTCTGTACAAGGCCCCTATGCTAAAAATTCCCTACGTCGATCGGCAAAGTGAAATGACGCGGCTCGGCCGCATGGTTTACTACATGCCGGCCCTGCCCGAATATCCGGTCAATCGTCATCTGGACGAGCGCGAGACGCTGATTTTTCTACATGGCTTTGGCGGCGGCTCATCTGCCTATGAATGGTCTAAGGTTTTTCCGGCCTTTGCCGCTGACTACCGAGTAGTTGCGCCCGACCTGATTGGCTGGGGGGCTTCCGATCACCTTAACCGTAATTACACCATCGACGACTACCTGACCAGCATTCCGGAATTTATCCGCAAGCTGAGCGATCGCCCGGTGACGGTAGTCGCCTCAGCGCTGACGGCTGCCTTTGTGGTGCGCATTGCGATCGCATCGCCGGAGCTATTCAAATCGCTGGTGCTGATGACCCCGTCTGGGCTGTCAGACTTTGGCGAAGACTACACGCGCAGCCCCTTTGCTCAGATTGTCAGCACGCCCCTGCTCGATAAGCTGCTGTATAGCGGCGCGATCGCAACTCGCTTTGGCATTCAAAGCTTTCTGCAGAACCGTCAGTTTGCTGACACCAGCCGTATCTCAGAGGATATTGTCGATGCCTACCTGCAGTCGGCACAGCAGCCCAATGCGGAATATACCGCACTCTCTTTTGTGCGCGGCGACCTGTGCTTTGACCTGGCTGACTACATTGGGCATCTGAGCGTGCCAACGGCGCTGCTGTGGGGAGAAAAGGCAGAATTTACTGGGCCAACACTAGGCCGACGGCTGGCGAAGAAAAACCCCGATGCGATCAAGCTGTTTGAGGTGATTAAGTCGACCGGGCTGACGCCTCAGCTAGAGCTACCGGCCGTAACCATTGGGATGATTCAGACCTGTCTAAAAGTATTAGAAACTACAACAAACGACCAAACTCTCTCAGAAGAAACCCAAACAGTCTCCTAATTTCCAGCTTTTGGGAGAAGCCTTTAGCCAGAAGATTAGCCATTATGGAAACAGTTAATCTTTGTAATAGGAGGGTTGAATGAGACCTTTAAATCGACTCGGATTGTTAAGCGCTGCGATCGCAGGCGTTGGCATGGTCAGCGCACCGGCGATGGCTGTCGAAGGCTCTCGCATTGACGCGCTCGATGAGTCTCGTTTAGAAGCGGTCGAAGATGACACCAACTACGGCAGCGCCGGCGCATTAGAGCCGGTCTACATTGACGGCGATGTGGTCAACGTAGAGATCTTCGGTCGCCCCGACCCGGAAACGCAGATCGAAGTGATTAACGACAGCATTGATGAAGGCTACGAAGACCTCGGTGTTGAGCTGATTGAGATTGCCGTGCCGGTAGAGTCCTAACCGCTATTCTTCTTCGACCGGGCTGTCCTCAGCATCGTCTGGGGCTTCCTCTGGGGTTTCCTCTGTGCTGACAGCTGCGATCGCTTCTGGGTCAGCTGCGACAGCGGTGGCGGCCCCCGTGCCGCTATCAGCGACCGCTTCGACCACTTCTGCTGCAGCCGCGTCCTCCGCTTCAGTCGCGGCTTCAGAGAGGGCGGTCTCGGCCGGTTCGGCCTCTGGCTCTGGTTCCGGTGAGGGCACAGCCTCAGCGGCCTCATCTACGTCGAGCGTATCGACCGTCGTTTCGGCTTCTACAGCAGGGGCAGCCGGTGATTTGGCTGCTGACTGAGTAGGCGTGGCTGCTTTGGGCGCTATCTCTGGCAGACCCAGCATGCTGGCCCATCCTTTCTGCAGCGACAGCTTTCTAATCGTGCCCGCATCGAGCTGCTGCTTGCCGCTGGCCTGTGACAGCTCGACAATCTTGCTGCCTAGCTTCTCGCTGGCGGCGTCTACCTCATCGACTGACTGAAAATCGCTCTGCGCTACCCGCTTGACCAGCATCGATAGCTCCTTGTTGCCGCGTTTAGTGCTGGGTCGCATGCCTGCTGCGGTCAGCTGCTGCTTGACGCCCTGCTTGAGACTCTTTTCAACGCGGTTGGAAGTAAGCTGAGTTGCGCTAGCCATAGGGTTGAATTCATATTGGTCACTAAATTTAAAGTAGCGCAAATATCATCGGTTCTTGTGATGTCTTTAATACATATCCGCCTACTTAGAAAGCCCGCCCGAGCTGCGACTGCTGCGATACCGCTCTAGCCGCTGCATTGCCATCTGCAAACTAAGCCGCATCCGGTTGAAAGAATCTGTCAGGTTGCCGACCTCATCTTTAGAGGTGCGCACAAATTCTGCTTTAGTATCCCCTAGGCTCACCGCCTCTGCCGTCATTGCCATGCGGTTAATCGGGCGCACCACGTAGCGCTTTAGCCACAGATTGACTAAGAAAATGGTGATGGCAAAAACCACAATAAACGTGCCCAAAATTAGCACCAGCGCCTGCCGGGCATTCTGCAGAACTCGCTCTGCCGGCACCGAGATCATCTGCGCCCCGACGATATTGCCCAGCTGCCAGCCAAATCCGTTGGTTGCTCCGTAGCGCTCCACCATGCTTTTCGGAGCCTGCGCGGCTGTACCGTGACATTCTAAGCAGCTCGGCTGCGTCACCTTGATTGGCCGAGCGATGTAATAAAGGTCGCCGGTGGGAATTCGGCGAAAACCGCTGACCTCTTTTGGCGTCTGCTGCTGTCGAAAGGCAGCAATAATATCTGCCTCAAACGGATCGGCTTTATCCTGGGGGTTGGTTGGGTTGAGAACGGCTTCTTTATAGTAGAAATCTGAATAGGCGTTGGACTCGCGCAGCTTATCAAAGACCTGATGCGCTGAATAGGCCGGTACCGTTTCTGGCAAAAACGTTGTCTCTAGCTCGTCAACCAGCTCAGGCTGAATTTCATTGCTGGTATAGCTGCGCACCGAGTTCATCGTTTCCATCAGCATCAGTGCCTTGTTAGTGAGCTCCGCCTGAGCGCTGCGGTTAAGCAGATGAGACAGGGCGACTCCACTAATCGCGATGCCGCTGATAAAGACAATCAGCAGCATAATCGTAAATTTTTGACCCAGTCTTAAGTCCTGAAGTTGCCGAATCATCATCTTGAGTTGCAAGTTATATGACCGTTCGCCGGTAAAATTACGTAGCTTCTAGGTTTAGCCTACCCGGACATCGAGAAGATATCGGGTGCTTTTCACAGTATTTACCGCAGTGTGAAGGATTAGGCAGGACGCTGTGGCTGCGCTCAGCTGCTTGTTTTTTCTCAGCGCAACCGCAGCTGCCGATTACCCAATTCGCAGTCTTCGGCTCAGTACAATCACCCACTCGTTTGCTTGCTCGGTGGGCTGTGGCTTGCTCCAGCTGGTGGCTTCGGCGTAGCCTTTTTTGTGCAGGGTTTTGACTGTCTGCTGCAGGGCAGCGCGTGAGCCAATCGCAATCAGGCGCAGCGATTCGACCTGAGGCTCAGAAGATGAGCCAGGCGAAGCTGGGGGCACGGTTGCGCCCGCATCGTTTCTAAACATGGATTTGTCTGTCTCCTGTGGGGTTGGTAGGAAACAGAACTTAAATGCCTAGCCACCAGTCGCATCAATGCAAATTGGAGCAGCTAGGGCATAATATCCACTAGCCCGTCAATCTGGCTGATAGATTGCGCGGGTTAGCTGTCGGTTGGTATTGGAGTACCTTCCGGCAGCGCCAAGCAAATAAGTTCTGGGTTAGCCATTGGGGAACAACGGCTTAGTGATTGAGCATAGATCTAATGTGCTGGTTTCGCAAGATACGATTTACGAACATTCATTTAGCTTTTAGAGGCCGCTTCGATGAGCCATTTTCCAGAGCAGCTCCGCGCGCTACCTAAGTTTGACGGTCCTTTTGATGCGTTCAGGCTCGCTGCTGAGAACTGCAACGTGCTGTTTGCTTCGTACCCACCCGGGACCGACATTTCGCCGCATACGCATGAGACGGACAATGTGGGGGTGATTACGCAGGGCGAGCTGATTTTGATTATGGATGGGCAAGAGACTCGGTATGGGGTAGGGGATTGGTATCATGTGCCGGCTCAGGTGGTGCATGCTGCACGGTTTGAGCAGGTGACGTCTGAGATTGAGTTTTGGTTTCGATCGAGTGATTAGAGGTGTTGTGTGGGGCGCTTTGGCGCGCCCTGCAGTCTTGGTGCTTGTGATTTTTGAGATGGTTTTGTAAGACGAGCATTCAGTCAAACAATGAGTATTCTGCGTGGGGCGCTTCGGCTCGCCCCACCCCCCTACCGATTAAGGCGAGCGTCGCCTTAATAATCCCGACAGGAGGGTTGTCGCTAACAGCGTAAGGTGCGGATTTGGCGTTCTGGTGGGGGTACGCGCTTCGCGCTGCGGACAGTGATCGATCGTGCTTAGCTTTAGATGCGGCTTAGTTCTGACATCGAACTCGGCAACCTACTTTTTTTATTTTTTCTGTACCCGGAAAAAATAAAACCACCTACCGGCATAGTGCAAGATCTTTGCCATCGACCAACATATAACACTCCGTGGGGTCGAGGGCGGCGGAACGCCCTCGTCATTGGGGAAACCCTAGTTTGCGATTTGGGATAGCTTGGATGCTTTCTTAAAAAGGGCTCACGAAGGAGCCCTGAGCAAGATCTCCAGCTATTACCGGCTAGTAAGACGAGCATTCAGTCAAACAATGAGTATTCTGCTCAGGACGCACCGGCGCGTCCCGAACCCTTGCCGATTAAGGCGAGCGTCGCCTTAATAATCCCGACAAGAGGGTTGTCGCTGATAGCGTAAGGTGCGGATTTGGCGTTCTGGTGGGGACACGCGCTTCGCGCTGCGGACAGTGATCGATTGTGCTTAGCTTTAGATGCGGCTTAGTTCTGACATCGAACTCGGCAACCTACTTTTTTTATTTTTTCTGTACTCGGAAAAAATAAAACCACCTACCGGCATAGTGCAAGATCTTTGCCATCGACCAACATATAACACTCCGTGGGGTCGAGGGCGGCGGAACGCCCTCGTCAATGGGGTTCGGGGCTCACGAAGGAGCCCTGAGCAAGATCTCCAGCTATTACCGGCTAGTAAGACGAGCATTCAGTCAAACAATGAGTATAATGAGTTCTCCTGCGCGGGTGCGCTCTACTCGTACGTCTGGGTTGGTAACACAGAGTTGGTAAAACTGCTCATCTGTGAGATGAACGGTTTTGAGGTCGAGCGTGATGGGTAAGGTCGGCATAGGGCTAGACGCTCAGGGATTGGCTTAAGTATAGCGCTGCGTTACGACTGCGAGGCGGCGCTGTTGAGCCGCTCGATTAAAAAGAGAATCTCTGCTGCATCGTCGTAATCGAGTGTCATATCGTCGGCTAGCGACGTATCGCGGGAGCCGTTGAGAATAGTGACTACCGCTTGAATCAACAGTTTGATCGACTCTGGTGTGTTTGGATTGCTCATCAGCTGTTCTAACGAAGGCTCAATCTCATCAGTTTGCTGTTGAGCAATCATCCCTAAAACAGTGTCTATCAGCTTGCCGCCATAGAACTGTGCGTAGCCGCCCTGCTGCCGATAGGCCAAATACGCATTGCGTGCCCGCTGCCAGGCGGTCTGAGCCGCTGCTGAGTTGCCAACTGCGGTTTCGATGTCGTGCAAAATGTTGAAAGTTTTCCAAGGTTCAGCGGTAAGGCCGATTTGACGTTTACATTCAATCGCGCGCATAATTTCAGAACGCGCTTCGTCGTAGCGTTTGAGCTTACATAAGGTATTGGCAATGTTGTTGCGTGTTGCGCCTTCAGATCGTAAATCTCTTAGCACAACAAAAATATCAGCGGCCTGTCGGTAAAAGGTGATGGCCTCTTCTAGACGATTTAGCTCGCCGTTGTAAAGATTGCCTAGCTCGTTCAAGCTGCTAGCCTGGCCTGCTGGGTTGTTAATTCGAGTTTTGATTTCTAGCGATCGCAAATACGCCTTTTCTGCCTCATCGTACTGCCCTGCCTCTTTATGCACCCTGCCGATTTGGTGCCAGGCAGTCGCAACCATTTGGGGTTCATTCTGCTGTTCAAAGAGGGTACGGGCTTCTTGGTAGAGTGCGATCGCATCTGCATACCGCTCCTGCAGCATTCGCACCGTTGCCAGCTGCCCCTTCCCAACCGCTACATCTCGAAAAGACTCGCGATCTTCGTCCAGTTCTATAGCTTCCTCATACTTTTCAACTGCTTCATCCAGCCGTCCTAATGCCCGCAGGCAGTCTGCTTGCTCAGTCAGAGCCGCAGACGCCATGTGCTCTCCATGCTCACCCAGCGCCTCACCCAGCTGCTGAGCTTTCACAAACTGCTCCAAGGCTACGGCTGCCTGTCCGCCTGTTTTCAGCACTCGTCCTAGCAGAACGTGAGCCATCGCCAAATTATGATCCGCGCCACGATAGGCGTCTGGTCCGGCTGCCTGCGCCTTCGCTAGCAGCGCCTTCGCCTTCTCATAGGCCGCCTGCAGCTGACCTTGCTGCAGCAGTCGCTCAATCAGCAGCCGCTCATTTTCAAATCGAGCGAGACCCCAGTCTGGAATTGCTGCCGCTGCCTGCTTTCGCAGCGCCACTGCCCGCGCTAGCGCCTGAGGCCGATTCAGTGTAGATAGTAAGTCCTCAATGCTGCCAGCAGTATCAGCAACCTGCTCAGCCATAGCCGGGTCGGACTCGACCTGTTGCGACAGCACGTGCAGCAGAGCCATCAGGTTCGGCAGCTCTAGCAGCGCCAGTCGAAAGGCCAACCTGCTTTCCTTAAACTGTTGCTGATACAGAAAACCAACTAGCTGCACCATTGCCCCAGCCCAGGTCGCTTCTAGCGATGCTAGCTGCTCCGGCGTCTGCCCCAGCCGCAGATAGGCAGGCAGCGCCGGGTCTAGCCGCAGATAGACATATTCTTGTTCTTCGGCCATGCCTACCTGAATGAGGACTGCACCTACAGCTTTAGCCGCATCGGTATCAATCCCCATGACCTGACTCAAAGTAATTAGATTTCCGCCACCATGAAACACCGCCAGCCGACTCACCACTGCTCGCATCTCCGCCGGCAGCCGCCGCAGCGACAGCTCCACGCTGGCATACAGCGAGTTCTCTCGACTGCCGGGGTTCTCTGCCTCTAGCTGTGCCATCAGCGCTGCCGCAGTCTGCGCCGTGGCCCGCACGCCCTTCGCCACCTCTCGCGCCAGCAGCACCAGCGCTCGCGGGTGACGGTTCACGGTCTCGACCAGCTCTGCGACTTCTTCCGCTGTGTTAGCGCTGTCATCCACCGGCGGCTCCCAGCCGTGCTGCGCCATCACCTGCTCGACCAGCTGGATGGCCTCATTCGGGCTGAGTCGCCCTAGCTCTACCGTGTTTTTCGCCCCGGCAAAGGGCTGCGGCAGCCGCTCGCGACTGGTGAAAATCACTCGACAGCGCTGGTCTGCGGCTAAAAAGCGCTGACACAGTGCCAGCAGCTCGGTCACATCGGCTACGCCTGCCGGACTGTTGCCTTCGCGGTCGGGCAGCACGCTCTCCATATTGTCGATCACGATCACGGTTGGGGCGTCTCGCAGGGCGCGCTCTACCGGCTGCAGCGCTCGGTCTAGGTCGTCGCCATACTGCGCCACCACATATTTCGGCATCAGCTGCCCGCCAATCGCATTCAGCACGCCCTTCACATCCTGCGCGTTCTGCGGCTCTACGCTGATGAACGCGGCTCGACCAAAGCGGCCAGAGCGCACCAGCCAGCGGGCCAGCTCTGTCGCCAGCGCGGTCTTACCCAGGCCGCCGCTGCCGCGAATCACGGCGTAGGTTTCCTGCGTTAGCAGCCGCTCTAGGTGCAGCAGCATCCGACTGCGGCCGACAAAGGCGTGCTTCGGCGGCTCGGGCAGGTTCCCTAGCTGCAGCTCGCGCCGTTGCTGCGCCAGTCGCGCGGCGGCCTCGCCCAGCGTCACGCTAAAGAGCTGCGGGTCGGCCTCATCCTGATAGAGCACGGGCACAAACCAGTCTTGCAGGTGCAGCGCCCCGGCTCCCATTTTCTTACCGCGATAGGTGTCGTCATAGAGCCCGGTCTGCCCGGCCAGCATGGCGTCGCCGATGCGCTTGCCTTTAGCCAGCGCGGTGTAAAAGGGCTCAACAAAGCGCCGTGCGGTTTCAACCAGCACCGAATGGCTCATGGCGACAACCGAGCCGATGCCTTCTTCTAGCAGCTTCGCCGCCACCGAGGCTTTGGGGTCGTCTAGCGCCTGAGCGGTCTGACAGGCATCTAGGTAAAACAGCGGTACGCCATAGTTCCGCAGCTCCGTGGCAAGCGCGTCGGCATAGACCAGCTTGAGCCGTCGCTGGCCCAGCTTGTGACCGTCCTGCGGGTCTTCAAAGCAGAGCGCGCCTAGCCCAACTCGCCGGTCGTATACGCCATGCCCGTCAAAGTGGACGATTTCGTAAGGGTCATTGGCTTCCCTTGCCTGCTTTAGCGCTGCCTTCATCGCGGCGAACGTGGGCGGCTGCAAAATGTCTACCTTGACTAGGCTTTCGCCCAGGGTCTCAACCGCCTGCACCAGCGCCTGTGCGCTGACGCGATGGTCTAGATAGTCAACCGCGTTATTGGCCTCATCCACTTCGGGCCGGGGGCTCACCAGCAGCACGCGAATCGGCAGATCGGCATCGAGCGTATCGGTGCGCTTACGATTCGGCAGGCGTCGCCGCACCCGTGCGCCCTCTGCGCCCTGCGACAGGTAGCCTGTGCCATCGTGCAAAATCTCCCAGGGCAGCGACAGCAGATCGCTGGCGGCCTCTCGAAAGAGCGCGGCTTCTTCGTCGGGGGTGCCCTCCACTGGCTCAGCATCCACCTGCACTGAAAAGCGACGGCTGCCGGTCGCTCTGCGCCATTCTGCCAGCGGCTCGCGCGCCGACTCGCCACCAATTGCGGCCTGAAACAGCGCCTGGCCCCACTGCGGCAGCTGTCGTTCTAAGGCTTGCGCCCTGGTTTTGAAAACGCCGGTTGGCCACCGATAGTAGTGCTCGATATACCAGCGGATTTCCTCTAGCTCTAGCTGGCCGAGTGGCGCGGTGAAGCGATAGCGGCGGCTAACAATATCGCGCACTCCGTCTGCGGTTAGATAGACCAGCTCTGCCGTTGCCGTGGTTCGATGCGCGCCGTCTGCTGCTTGCATCTGCGGGCCCGCGGAACGCGAGCTCCTCCACCACCGGCACCAGCGCCACGGCGCCCAGCACGCGCAGACCGAGCCAGCCCCAGGCGACGGCGGCCGTCTGCTCGCCCCAGGCCGCGGC
>JAAHIA010000310.1 GCA_010671975.1 Leptolyngbya sp. SIO4C1
TTGCGCGACGGCAGCGACGGGCAGGAGCTTGAGCCGGCCTTCAACTATGGCGTCAAAATGGTCTCGATGGGCTTTTTAATTGATCCCGACCAGCCTGTGATTTGGCGCGGGCCGATGCTCAACGGCATCATTCGACAGTTTTTGTATCAGGTGCAGTGGGGTGAGCTGGACTATTTGATTGTAGACATGCCGCCGGGGACAGGCGACGCTCAGCTCACCCTGGCGCAGGCCGTACCGATGGCGGGCGTGGTCATCGTAACGACGCCACAGGCGGTGGCGCTCTCCGATGCGCGTCGCGGGCTCAAAATGTTTGAGCAGATGCAGGTCAATGTGCTCGGCATCGTCGAAAATATGAGCTATTTCATTCCGCCCGACCTGCCCGATCGAAAATACGATCTGTTTGGTTCGGGTGGCGGCGAGAAAGCTGCGAAAGAACTAGGGGTGCCGCTACTGGGCTGCGTACCGTTAGAAATACCGGTGCAGCAGGGAGGCGATAGCGGTGTGCCTATCGTGGTGGGACAGCCTACTTCGGCCTCAGCCCAGGCGCTGAGCGAGATTGCCAAGCAGGTAGCAGCTCAGGTCTCGGTTGCTGCTCTAACCTAATGCCCGTGCTCAACCTGCCTGACTAGCCTGTTAAATAGCCAGCTATGACCCCTTCTTCACTGATTCGCAAGCGATTTTTTGCCTGGACACAGGCCTGGCAGTCGGTCGACTGGCTGCTGCTGGTTCTGCCGATTGGGATGACCATCTTTGCCAGTCTGCTGATTGGCAGCACGCAGCTGCATTTGGGCAAAGCCGATCTAGCCTGGAATCATGCCGTCATGGGTCTGATTGGCGTGGCGCTGGCCCTGTGGTTTGCCCGCAGCCGCTACGAGGCGCTGCTAGAGTGGCGCTGGGTGATCTATGCCATCACGAACATTTCGCTGGTGCTGGTGATGTTGTTTGGCACGGTCGGCAACGGTGCCCAGAGCTGGATTCCTATCGGCAGCTTTTATGTTCAGCCTTCTGAGTTTGCCAAAATCGGCCTGATCATTACGCTGGCGGCCATCCTAAAAGATCGGAATTCGGTGACGCTGATGGGCTTAGTCAAAGCCTTAGCGATCACGGCTATCCCTTGGGTGCTGGTGTTTCTACAGCCAGACTTAGGGACGGCGCTGGTGTTTGGGGCGATCACAGTCGGCATGCTCTACTGGAGCAATATGAACCCTGGCTGGCTGGTGCTGCTAGTTTCGCCCATCATTGCCGCAATCGTCTTTCACGTGTCACTGCCGGTTTGGGTCGGCTGGGTTGTGTTTACAGGAATCTTGGCCTGGTTTACGCTGCCGCTGCCGCTCTACAGTACGGTGGCAACGGTGGTGGTCAATTCAGTCTCTGGTAAGCTCGGCAGCCTGCTCTGGGGCCTGCTACAGGACTACCAAAAAGACCGGCTGCTGCTGTTTACCAACCCCGAAAAAGATCCGCTCGGCGGCGGCTACCACCTGATTCAGTCCAAAATTGCGATTGGCTCTGGGCAGCTTTGGGGACGGGGCCTATTTCAAGGCACGCAGACGCAGCTGAGCTTTATCCCCGAGCAGCATACCGACTTTATCTTCTCGGCCGTGGGCGAAGAGCTAGGCTTTATGGGCGCGATCGCGCTGGTAATTGCCTACTGGCTGATCTGCCTGCGCCTGATGATCATCGCCCAAAATGCCAAAGACAACTTCGGCTCGCTGCTAGCCGTTGGTGTCCTCTCCATGATTGTCTTTCAAGTTATCATCAATATCGGTATGACCATCGGCATCGCCCCCATCACTGGCATTCCGCTACCCTGGATGAGCTACGGCCGTTCTGCTATCTTGACCAACTTTATTGCTGTCGGCATTGTCGAATCTGTCGCTAACTTCCGCTTCCGCCTGAAGTTTACCGACTAGGCACCGTTCGTTTTGCCGCCGGGGTGCGGGACGAGCCAGGGTGTCTTCAAGCAGTTTGTCTATACCTTTCAACCTCTTCTCGCCTTAAACTACTCCTGTAGGCAAAAGCAATCCTAAATTTCCAGAAACAATGATTCTTCCCGGCTCCCCCGTACAAGTTACCAACCCAGACGATACTTACTACGGTTTTCAAGGTCTGGTCCAGCGCATCACCGACGGCAAAGTCGCCGTCCTGTTTGAAGGCGGCAACTGGGACAAGCTGGTTACCTTTAAGCTATCCGACCTGGAAGCGGTTAAGCCACAGCGCGGCAAAAAATAAGAGGCTAGATCATGCGACTGCCCCTGCCTCAGTTCGCCGCTCGCGAACGGCATCCCGATCACTTTGCCGAAGTGATTGAAACTGCAACGACCGAATTCTTGGCCCAGTGCCTAGAGCCCGACAACCTGAGCTTTCCAGTGATGCCGCCCTTTGGCAGCTGGGTCAAATCTTACGACGACGAAGCCCACCATCAAATCTATGGCGTTGTCTACTACGCTACAACCAGCCCCATCGACTCTGTGCATCGCGCTCGGGCGCTGGGCCTATCGCTCGACGATTTGCGCGAACAGCAGCCGCAGATTTTTGCCATGCTCAAAACCGAGTTTCGCGTGGCCATCGTTGGCTATCAGCCGATGCAGCAGCGCCATCAGCGTTGGGAGCTAGCCCCGCAGCGCTATCAGCACTTGCCACCGCGTCCGCCGCAGGTGCATCAGGCCGTTCATCGCTGCGCGGCGGCGGAAATCGTCAGCTTTACCGAACAGCTCGACTTTCTGAGAATTTTGCTGCAGATTAGCGGTGTGCCCAGCGACAGCCTCACTGCGGCAGCGATTCGCGAGGTCTATCAGCTGCGCGGCCGCGATCGCGACTGGCTGGTGCAGGCCGGGCGCACCGTCAGCCTGCTGCTTAAGGACGACTATGACCGACTGCGGCTGATTTTAGGCCAGCTGCAGGCTTAGGAGCAACTATGCAAACCGTTGATTGGATTGTGGTCGGTAACGGCATTGCTGGGGCTGCCCTCAGCTATGAGCTGGTAAAACAGCAGCAGTCCGTTTTGCTGATAGATGCAGCTAGCAGCGATAGCGGTACGCGCTACAGCTATGGCGGCATTGCCTACTGGTCAGGCACTGACGAAACCACTAAAGCACTCTGTCAAGCAGGCATAGAGCGTCACCGGCAGCTCTCAGATGAGCTCGGTGCCGAGACCGAATTTCGCGAGCTCGATCTGCTGCTGACCATTGCTCCCGAGCACGATTTAGAGCAAACCGCGCAGCAGTACGCACACTATGCCATTCCCCCCCAGCTAATTTCAGCAGCAGAAGCCTGCGATCGCGAGCCGCAGCTCAACCGCGATGCTATTGCTGGGGCAATGCTGGTCAAGCACGGCCATGTCCATCCGGTGAAGACGGTAGAAGCCTACAATCAAGCCTTTCGGCGGCTGGGGGGGCAGCATATTGTGGCTAGCGTCAGCGGGCTGGTGCGCGTCGGCGAACAGGTGACCGGCGTGATCACCCCAACTCAGGCCTATGCCGCTCGTCAGGTGGCGATCGCGGCGGGGGCCTATAGCCGACCGCTGCTGGCGGCGCTAGGGCTGCAGGTGCCGCTTTACTATACCCATGCCGAAATTATTGAAACGCCGCCGGTTGAGCTCACGCTGCAATCGCTGATCATGCCGGCCAATTCGCAGCGCTTTGAGCTAGAAGCCAAAGTGAGCCAGCCCGAGAAAGCCGCGCTTTGGCAAACGCCCAATCAGGTATTGGCTGCTCCCATTCTAGATGCCGGTGCAATCCAATTTTTAGATGGCTCGATCAGAATTGGTCAAATTAGCCGAGTGCACACCACGCTAGACCCAAGCTTGCCTGCCGCAGAGAGCGAAGCTGCCCTGCGGGCCGCGATCGCGGCTCAGCTGCCGGCCCTAGCAGCGGTACCCGGCAGCTGGCGACATTGCCGGGTGACCTTTAGTCGCGATGGACTGCCGCTCATCGGGCCTGTGCCAGGCATAGAGGGACTGCAGCTGTTTTCAGGCTTCACTAGCCCGTTTGCTATGCTGATGCCAGTTGCTGAGCGCTTTGCACGGTGGGCAGTCGGCGCGGCTGATCCGCTAATTGAGACCATGTTAGCAGCTCGATTCTTTGACTAGATCAAGCGGGAAAAAGCATTGGAAATTTCCTGCAAAACAGCCAATACAGTCATTTTTCTCCAGCGCTTTGGTTGACAGTTGACTCAAGCAAGGATTAAATAGAGAACGTATGTGTTCAGGCGAGTCTCTTCCGACTCTTTTCGACGAGGGTGATTTACCATACGGCCTGAGTTTATTTAGCGATAAGCGCCGTAGTTCGTTCAAGCTTTCCGTCGTCACTCCTGTTAAAGTCCTGCTTGTCTCAGTTAAAAATGCCGAGAGTTTACCGTTAGGACTGTACAGAGCAAGTTTTTTATACCAAGCAATAGGATCAGCTTTGCACCGCGCTCAGCGAGATTTGTTTATTCGTGTGTCCCTTCATTGCAGTCTCTTTCTGAGCTTGGTCTTCTAAGTTTAACTATAGCCGTTCCTGATTTACCAGTCTTTAGATAGATAGCGCTAAGCGCAGCAGGCTAACTTATCAGCTGCTCATAATCTCTGAGTGTGAAGCATTGTCTTTGAGATTTCACTGCAGCTATCGGTTAACCACCTGCTGTTTAGCGATGTGGGCTAGCATCTGAGCGCGGCTGCTCTAGCAGTCGCTGCATGTGTGCGCAATTGCAAGCTGCAAAGCACAGTCTGTTCTCAATTTGTCACTTTCTAACCAGCCTTTCTACCAGCAACGATCGCGGCTGTGCGCTGCTGCCGGTAGAGAGACCGTTTTCTGTGCGATCGCAGCTAGCAGTCGCCAGCAATAGCAGCCAGGGTTCATCTTTGCTGTTCACCGACTTCCAGACTATGGAGCCGACAAGACTTATGGATATGAAGCAGACACCCCATGCCGACAATCCAACCAAAATGAAGGAGCATATGGCCCTGATGGATTTGGTTCCTCAGGCTCGAGCAACGCACATTGCTACCAAAAGCGGCTCTTGGTTTGACCCTAGCACTTGGAAAGGCGGCAAAGTGCCGGGCGACGGCGCGCGCGTACTGATCAACAAAGACGTTAGCGTTCGGTACGATGGCGAAAGCGAAGCCCGACTCAAAACTGTTCGCTTAGACGGTCAGCTCACCTTTGCGACTAATCAAGATACCAAGATGGTGGTTGACACCTTCGTCGAGACTGAATCCGGCATCTTAAACATTGGGACAGCGGCGAATCCTATTCAGGCAAACAAAACCGCGCAGATTGTCATTGCTAGCAAAGAAGCCATCCAGAAGAACTGGGATCCACAGCAGCTGAGTCGCGGCATCATTACCCACGGTAAAGTCAATATCTATGGCGCTGATAAGGCTGACTTTGTCGGGCTGGCAAAAGATCTCCAGGCAGGCGATCGCGAGCTGGTGCTGAAGGGTAAGCCCACCGGCTGGCAAGTTGGCGATAAGCTGGTGCTAGGCGGCACTAGCTACGGGTGGAACGGCTCTGACGATGACAATAGCCGCTTCAAAGACGAGGTTTTGACCATCACTGAGATTAGCGGTAACCGCGTTCGCTTTACCAATGACGACATTACCGAAGGCGACAACACGGTTCTACGCTTTAACCATACCCGCCCCGATATCCCAGAGAAAAATCAGCTACAGCTCTATGTGGCCAACACCACGCGCAACGTCACGATTGAAACCGAAGGTGGCGAAGACACCCCGATCAAACAGCGCGGGCATGTAATGTTTATGCACAATCCCGATGTGCGTATTCACAATGCGGGCTTCTACCACCTAGGCCGCTCTGATAAGCGCAAGCTGGTAGACGATGTTGGTAAAAACGTAGACGGCTCCAACGGCTCAGGCAGCAACCCGCGCGGTCGCTATTCACTGCATTTTCACCGCACCGGTGCCGAAGATTTAAATGGTCCAGCCGCTATGGCCCAGGGTAATGCGGTTGTGGGCAGCCCCGGCTGGGGTATTGAGA
>JAAHIA010000311.1 GCA_010671975.1 Leptolyngbya sp. SIO4C1
CTACTGGCGGTGGGCTATCTGGTACTGGTGCAGCTGCTCGACTTTCGCGGCGAGATGCTGCCAGCCCCGCCGGCGCTGCTCTGGTTTGGCTAGGTTAGCCCACCGCCAGTAGCAGGGAGATAACGCCGGTTATAATGGCAACGATTTTGGAGCGATCCATAGCTTTAAAGCGTTTTTTGGGAGTCTTCACTCTAGACTGTACACACTAGACTGTACACAAGATTGACTCAGTATGAATGCAGCGTCTCCGCTGGGGCCAGATGTCACCGCTATTGTGCATAAGCCCGTCATTGTCGAAACCAAGGGGCTGAGCAAGCGCTATCGCACCGGCTTTTGGCTCAATCAAAAAATCACATCGCTCAAAGACTGTTCGCTGACCGTCTATCGCGGTGAGACCTTTGGCCTGCTCGGGCCAAACGGGGCAGGCAAAACGACGCTGCTAAAGCTATTGCTAGGCATCATTCGCCCTAATCGGGGCAGCGCTGAGCTGCTAGGCAAACCGGCCGGTGATACCTCAGTCAAAGCGCGCATTGGCTACCTGCCAGAAAATCCTTATTTCTACGACTATCTGACGGGCTGGGAATTTTTGACCTATACGGCCGGGCTGTTTGGCCTGTCTAAAGCGGAGCAGAAGACGCGCATCCCAGCGCTGCTAGATCTAGTGGGCTTGTCGCGCAGCGCTGCGATTAAAAAGCAGCTGCGGCAGTATTCTAAGGGGATGCTGCAGCGGGTTGGCATGGCCCAGGCGCTAGTTAACGATCCAGAGATTGTATTTCTCGATGAGCCCATGTCTGGGCTCGACCCAACCGGGCGCTATCAGGTGCGCGAGATTATTGTGTCACTGCAGGAGCAGGGCAAGACCATCTTCTTCAATAGCCACGTGCTCTCAGATGTGGAAGCCATCTGCGATCGCATCGCCATTCTGGATCAGGGTGAACTGGTCTGCATCGGCGGCCTGCAGGAGCTGCTGGGCGTACCGGAGCGCTACTTCGTCAAAGGCCGCGAAGGCAGCCTCGATATTTTGCAAAAGTGGGTACAGCCGCTGACGTTTCAAGGCGGCTACTGGCAGGGCTACCTCAAGGGCGATCCGTACGACTTTCTCTCTAGCGTGCGCTTGATGAATGCCAAAATCGTCACCATTCAGCTGGCCCGCCCGTCGCTAGAAGAGTTTTTTATGCAGCAGATTCAGCAGCGGCGGCAAGAGAAGAGATAGGCTACGGCTGCGCTGAGCCGAGTAAGCTAGGTGACGAGAAAAGACAGAGACTAAAGCTGAAAGCTAGTGGGATCGCCGGTAACTTCGACGCTGACGGCCTCGCTATTAACGCTGACAGATTTTACCTGCAGCGTCACTGGCAGCCCAGCGAGATCGACAACCGGGTTAATTTCGCGGGAGACGCGGCGGGCAGCACCGCCACCGAGGCCAATGCCAGCGGCGCGAACCTCCGACACTTCAAACAGAACCTGACTGCCGCTGCTAACAAACTGCCCTTCTGCATCAACGGTAACGCCAGGCGGAGCAGAAAAGTCACCGAACGTGGGGCGAATGCGAATCGTGGCGCGATCGGGCGGCGTCAGTTCGACGCTGGCCTCCCGCACGTTGCGCTGCATCTCTAAAAAGGTAGACAGGTCGCTAGCAGTGACGCTGACCGTCGCCTGAGCGCTTTCTACCTGCTCTAGCCGCCCCGCATCGCGGTCGTAGCGTACGCCTAGCAGCTCTAGCTCCAGCCGGTCTAGAACAGGGGCACCTTCGGGTCTGACGCGCTCACCTACCGCCAGCACGCGCTCGGCCGCGCTGCTGCGCACCTGCAGCCCGTCGATGTCAACATCGTAGGCATCCGCCGGGCCAAGATATTTCGGTAGCTGGCTCTCTAGCCGACGCTCAACCAGGCCGGTCGGCGTGCAGCTAGCCAGTAAGATTGCGGCGAAGATCAGCAGATGCCGTCGTCGTTTGCCTATCATTGCCACACGCCTCCAGAGCCGCTACTGATATCAAGCTAAACCAAAACAGTCAGCTGATGGCGAGTTTATCGAAAAAATAAGCATTGCCAAATCAGCGCCGCTTACGATGCTGCCTGGGCGACCCAAACTGAAACCGAGCCGGCCTCGCAGCGAAATTCGGCCCAGCCTTCATCGTTGGTGGTTACTGGCTCATTAACATGCTCGGTGATGTCGATATAAGCCTGGTTGGGCTGACCCACTTCCATCCACTTCGTGCCTGCCTCCCCGTTGCTGATTACCACGGCTAGCCCACCCGGATGGGCCTCGTCACCCAGTCGAGTCCAGCCAATGCAGTTGGCATGGTCGAAGTAGTCATACTGGTCGCCATAGGCATAGGTGCGGCGGGCGTACAGAAACTTATCGATCAGCCACTGGTGGCTATCCAGCCAAATTTCATACTCGCCACCGTCGCTGCCATGATCTTTGTAATGTGCACCGTAGTAGTCGGCATAGAAAATACAGGGATACCCGTCGCGGCGCAGCAAAATCAGCGCATAGGCCAGCGGCTTAAACCAGGGCTCGACCACAGACTCTAGCGCCTGCAGTGGCTGAGAATCGTGGTTGTCTACCAGCGTTACCGCTAAAGCCGGCTGCTGCTGCACCAGCGTGTTGTCAAAGATCTGCCGCAGGTCGTAGTCGCTGCTGCCGTTGCTAGCCACGCTGAAGTTGTAGTGCAGCGGTGCATCAAACAGCATGACATCGCCGCCTGTGACCTGAATGAAATGATGCAGCGCTTCGATTTCGTAAGACCAATATTCGCCTACCGCAAACAGACTGCGGCCGGCGTGATGCCGACAGTGATTGAGCCAGTCAGGAAAAAATCCGGCTCTAACATGCTTGACCGCATCGAAGCGAAAGCCGTCTACCTCAGTCGTATCGATATACCATTCCCCCCAGCGCTTGAGCCGATCCTGCACCTCTGGGTTTTGCATGTCGAGGTCGCAGCCCATCAGGTAGTCGAATGCGCCCTTTTCAAGGTCGACGTTGTCATCGAACGACTTATCTTTGAAGAGATAGATAGCGTCTTGATCCTCACTATATTCGCTATAGTCGACGGCATCGAAGTGCCACCAGTGCCACTCTGCATCAGAATGCTTGCCTGCGCGCCCTGGAAACGTAAAATGCGTCCAAACCTTGACGGTTTGCAGATCGCCAATCGGCTGATGCCGATCGTCAGGCGAAAAGGGAGTTGCTTCCACCTCTTCTGCCTCATCTGCCCCCATCATGTGGTTGAGCACGACATCGGCATAGACGCGAATACCGGCGGCCTTAGCCGCTTTGATAGCGGCGATGTATTCAGCTTTGGTGCCATACTTGGTGCGCACCGAGCCCTTTTGATCAAATTCGCCCAGGTCGTACATATCGTAGACGCCGTAGCCCACGTCGTAGCCGCCAGCAGTGCCCTTGTAAGCGGGCGGCAGCCAGACAGAAGTAACGCCAGCCTCAGCCAAAGCTGCAGCACTTTGCGCAAATTCGCTCCAAAGGCTGCCGTCGGGCTCGTTATACCAGTGAAAATACTGCATCATCACGCCATTAGGTTCAGACATGATTACCCACTCCTTCGCGGGAAAAAGATGACCCTTAGCATCGCACAGCCTGACGATAGCTCAATCTTTCTTAAGATAGAGAGGACAGCCGCCGACCGGCCTCGTACGGTCTGGGCCTGCTGCTAGGCGACTTCAGCCTGTCGATTTAAGGCGGCTAAAACAGTGGCTAAGAGCCCCGGAAACAGGGCTTCCAAATCGTCCTTTCGCAGCGAGTTGAGATGCTGCGTGCCTGATTTTTGGGTGAAGATCACGCCTGCCTCGCGTAAAATCTTGAAGTGGTGTGACAGGGTTGACTTAGCGATCGCACCGCCGCAGTCCCGGCAGGCTTGCTCTCCTTTTTCGGCAAGCAGCTGGACAATTTCGAGTCGTACCGGGTCGCCAAATGCATACAGGACACCGGCTAGCGTAATTTGATCGCGCTCTGGATGATAAATCGGCCTCATTTTCGTATTATCGCATATAATAAGACTATCCTTCTCTAGTTCAATAAATTTGAACTATTGAATTATACCGGGGAGGCTTACTTTTACATAGCCTCGCTGGGTAGAGTTTTTACAGTTAAGAGGAGATACATTATGGCCAATTCATCTGCAGCAGTTGGAACTGCGACCGACGCCACTTTTGAAACCGACGTGATTTCGCAATCAGTGCCGGTTCTTGTTGACTTCTGGGCTCCTTGGTGTGGCCCCTGCCGCATGGTTGGGCCAGTTGTTGAAGAAGTTGCCACTCAGATGGGCGATCAGATCAAGGTGGTAAAGCTCAACGTCGATGACAACACTGAAGTCGCTAGCCGGTACGGCGTACGCAGCATTCCTACGCTGATTGTCTTCAAAGGCGGAGAAGTGGTTGAGACGCTCGTAGGCGCTGTCCCTGCAACGACGCTGACGCAGGCGATTGAGAAGCATCTTTAGTAGAGCAGAGTAGGAGATGGGAAAGGTGCCTGGGTGCCTGAGCAGCTGTATCTGTTCCTCATCCACTCACCCACTCGTCTCCTCAACTCTCTCTGTCTGAGCAATGCCAAAACTTAATCCCCTACCTGCATGCCTCAATTTTTAGAACAGAATCGAGAAACGCTGCGCGGTGTCTTAGCTGTGTGCATGATCGTGGCTGGCGTTTTGCACTTTGCCGCGACGGCTCCTTTCGTTAAGATTGTGCCGGGCTTTTTGCCGTTTCCAACGGCGCTGGTTTATATCAGTGGCGTCATCGAGATTGCGCTAGGGATTGGCTTGCTGATACCGGCGGTGCAGCAGCTGTCGGCCTGGGGGCTGGTGGCGCTGTTTATTGCGGTTTACCCAGCCAATATCAATATGGCGGTTAATCATATTCAGATTGACGGCATTCCTGATGCCTGGTGGGTGCAGGCGATTCGGCTACCGTTTCAGTTTGTGCTGATTGCCTGGGCCTACTGGTATACGCGACCCGCTGCGCAAGAGAGCGCCTCAAGTTAGGGGCTGTGTCAAGCTTGTTTTTTTGGTTGGAGAAGACGCGGAGACGCGGAGATTGCTTGCTGCCGAAGCTCTCTCGCGTCTCCGTATCGTTATTTATTCAGATTCTACCGATAGCTGCGGTTGTCACGAGAGAACGTGTCTTTTACACGATGCCAAGCATCTTTAGCCGCATGCTTAGCCTTTTCCCAGCCGAGACCGCTATTGCCGTGGTGGCGCTCATAGTCTGAGCGAATGTGGGGCTCGGCTTGCTCATAGGTCATGCCGCGCGTGAGGCCATAGGCTGTGTAGCTGTCGTAGCCGATCTGGTAGGCAGGCGCATAGTGGCTATAGTCGTACCCAGATTCGATATAGGGGCGTGACTGATAGTTGTTGCGCCAGTAGTCATCATTGTCGCGACGCCCCCTGACTGAAGTATCTACGCGATTCCAGGCATCTTGAGTAGCCTGTTTCGCTCGATTCCAATCCAGTCGGCTGCTGCCGCGCTGTTTCTCATAGTCGGCTCGCAGGCGCGGTTCGGCTTCAGCATAGGTTGGGTGCTCCTGCGCATAGGTCGAATAGCCTGTATAGCCGGTGCGATAGGCAGCGGCATAGTCTTGATCGTAGTCATAGTCTGACTCGACATAGGGGCGCGAGCGATAGTTATCGCGCCAGTAGGCATCTTCGACGGTGGGGTCAACCTGCTCGGCAATGCCCTTGCCGGCAAGACCACCCGCAACTGCGCCAACGGCCGCTCCGACGACTGCCCCAACGGGGCCACCGACGGCTCCGCCAACGACTGTACCCACAGCCCCAGCGCCAGCTGCCCCAACGCCAGTGCCTACCGGATGAGCGCCCGGCTGGCCAGTAATCGGATCGGGATTGGCATCAGGATTGTGCTTTGGATCTTTTGAAGTTTCCATAGATATACCTGCTCTCAACAACTTGCTTTCTCATGCTGGAATTACCGCACAGCGGCAGGGCAATTCCGCTCTCAAAAGCGTTGTCT
>JAAHIA010000312.1 GCA_010671975.1 Leptolyngbya sp. SIO4C1
TGGTTTCAGTAAAGCCGGGCAGCGTATTAATCTCGTTGATCAGCACTTCGCCCGTGTCTTCAAGATAGAAAAAATCGACTCGCGAGAGTCCGGCCGCATCAACTGCCTGAAAGGCGCGCACAGCCATTTCTTGAATTTGCGTCACCGCTTTCTCAGGCAGCGGTGCTGGAATCATCAGCTCAGCCTCGCCAGCGGTGTATTTGGTTTCGTAGTCATAAAAGTCGCTATCAAAGCGAATCTCACCCACGACGGAGGCTTTCGGGCTGTCGTTGCCAAGCACAGCGCATTCAACTTCGCGGGCGGTCACGCCGGCTTCGACAATGATCCGCCGGTCGTAGCTGGCGGCGCTATCCAGCGCGGCTTCTAGCTCCTCTCGATTGGTCGTTTTAGCGATGCCGACCGAGGAGCCCAGGTTTGCCGGCTTAACAAAGCAGGGATAGCCCAGATCGGCTTCTAGCTCGTCACACAGCTTCGGAAAGATGCAGGGATTGGAATAGATTTGCGATCGCAGTACCCCTCGATACTTCACCTGCGGCAGCCCTGCCTGAGCAAAGACCGTCTTCATTGCCAGCTTGTCCATCCCGACAGCCGAACCCAGCACGCCACAGCCGACATAGGGCACCTGCATCAGCTGCAGCAGCCCTTGAACGGTGCCATCTTCGCCATTAGGCCCGTGCAGTACAGGAAACCAAATATCAAGACTGGATGCTTCGCTAAAGGCTGGCAGACGCTCTTGAATGGCCGCTTTCGCAGCCAGCGGAGCAGCGTCAGCCTCGGGCAGCTGTAGCGCCGCTCCTGAGGTCAGCACCCGCTGCGCCATGTCGCCTATTAGCCAGCCGCCATCTTTGCGAATATAGACCGGCGTAACCACATATTTCTCTGCATTTTGGCCAGCGGCTAGGGCAGCTGCGATCGCTTGGGCGGAGTGAATAGAGACCTCATGCTCACCAGAACAGCCGCCAAAAATTAAGCCAACGCGCATTTTCGCCATCGCTACGGTCCCTTAGTAACCCAGTTTAAAGCGATAGCCTATCACGACTGCGGCCAGCCTTGACGAAAAAAACCCTCGGTCCGCAAGGGAGCCGAGGGTCGAAATATCAGGGTGCATCTACCAGTTAAACGTTCTGCAAGTTTTATAGTTTATCCGGATAGAAATAGGCTGATAGCCCAAAAAGTTTTAGTCAAATCCCAACTGCCGACTACCAAAAAACTAAGATAAGCGGGGATAATGCCTATGGAAACATGACCCCTTACGGAAGCTATAGCAGTCCAGTGAAGTACTTTTTCCTGTCTGACGGTTGGACAACAGACAGAGTTTGGGAGTTTGGCGGCCTCTGGAACGAAGCTGCCTGGCAGCGAAAGCCGCATATTCAGAAACTGGATTTACACATTAAAGAGCAAGCCGAAATCCTCTGGCTCTATCAGGTTGAAGACGACGTGCTCATGGTTGAAGTCAAGCCTGAGGGCACTGCCTCCCAGCCGATTGGCCAGGTTGTGCTCAAGCGGCTGATGACGGCTGAACAAGCCATTGACAAGCTCTGCCAGGCAGACCAGGTGAGAGTGGGCAAAGCCCCCGATACGCCGAAATCGGCGCAGCCAGCGCCCTAGTGGCCCTCTAAAGCGTGGCTTCTAAGTTGCTAATTGCCCGCTGCAGCGCCGCCAGCGCCCGATTGTAGCCCAGCAGCGCCTGCACTAAGTTGCCTTCCGCCTGCGTCAGCTCAGACTGCGCTGTCAGCACATCTAGCTGGGTTCCTACGCCTGCATCTAGCCGCAGATTAGCCAGCCGCAGCGCCTCCTGCGCCTGATTGACCGCCACACGCGCGGTGTCGATGTTCTCTTCGTTAGCTTGCAGGTTAAAATAGGCCTCCTCTACGTCAAAACGCACCTGATCTAGGGTTTCAGAAAAGCGTTCTTCCGCCAGCAGAGCCGAGAGTTCCTGCTGGCGCGATCGCGCCCTAGCAGCGCCACCATCAAATAGCAGCCAGTTGAGCCGCGCCCCAAACGAGTAGGTATCAGAGGCATCGCTGCCGTCATCAAACGTATCTTGCACCGTGTAGTTAGCGAATAAGCTGACCTGGGGCCTCACTGCAGCTATGGCCGCAATGCTCTGCTGCAGACCAATCTCGCGCTGCGCTAGCTGCTGCTCTAGGTCGGCACGATTTTGAAACGCCAGCACAATGCTCTCTTCTAGCGTCAGCGGCCAGGTGCCAGCTTTTTTCACCGGAGCGGCGTCAATGTCTAGCGTGCTCGGCAAGTTGAGCTGTCGCGCCAGATCGCGCTGCGCCACCCGTCGCTGACTCTGCGACTGAATCAGCGCCTGCCGAGCATTCGCAAACTGGACCTCGGCGCGCAGAACGTCGAATCGAGTCCCCACACCCTCCCGCTGGCGAATACGGTTATCGCGCAGGTTTTGACCAGCTTCTTCCAGAAATGCCTGGTTGATGCGAATGTTTTCAGTAGACTCCTGCAGCGCATAGTAGAGATTAGCCGTCGCCAGCCGTAGAACCTCCTGTCGCCGCTCCACCTCGAGCTCACTGGTCCTCACCTGAGCTTCTGCCGCTCGGATTGTCGCTGCCCGCTGCCCGGAAGTAAACAGATCGTAGTTAATTTCGACCGTTCCGCCTAAAGTGGTGTCAAGCTCGCTGTCCCCAGAGACTACCGAGCCAGTTTGAAAATCAAAGCTAGAACTTTGGCTTTCTTGAAATGTCAGGCTGCTGCCGGCTGTCACACTGGGTAAACGCTGAGCCTGCGCTTCATCTAGCGCCGCTTCGCTGCGTCTTAGCTCCAGCAGCGCTGCTTGTAAATCTTGGCTATTGGCGTAAGTGAGCTCGATGGCTTCCTCTAGCGTAACGGTCCGCGTATCTTCAATTTCGACTTCCTCAGTAAACGTAGGCACCGTCAGCGGATTGGGATCAGCGAGCAAATCTTCAGGCGGCAGCGTGATGTCATCCACAACGGGTTCGATTGGCTCGGAGAGGGCATCAATTGCCTCGTCTAGCGACCCGGGCTCCGTCGATTCAGGCGGCAGCTGCAGCGCTGGGTCAAGCTCTAAGTTTTCTTCAGCTGGGGTTTCTGACTCAGTGGTGACAGGCTCCTCGTCTTCGTCTACGGGCGGCAGCGACGGCAAATCGGGCCGGTCGCCAGAATGGGTTTGCGCCAACAGCCTCGATGCCGATAGTGAGCGCTCGCCGACCGGCTTGAGCACAGTTTTTTCGCTCGTACCGCTGCTCGCAAAGCGCGGAACAGCTCGCGCGGCTTCCGGAACAGGGGTTGCGGCTAGCAAGGCAGGGTCTGAGTTGGCCTGATCTGCGGTCATATCGGACGATACTGCAACAGCCGGTGCAGCGGCAGGCGCGATCGCGCTTGAGACGGGCTCAATCGCTCGAGCCTCAACCGGTAGCCATGCCAGAGCGCTACCGATGGTCAAAAAACATAGCGCAGATGAGTTAAGAGGTCTCATAAGGTTTAGGTAGCTCGCTGATAGTAAGATGAACAGCCCCGCGTCTGATCGTACGCAGGAATGTTGGAGGCAGCCGACTAAATAAAGGATTTTTGCGATTTTCGCTAATCGCAATTAAACCAGCTTATTGCACTAACGGCTGAGCGCACCGTGAGGAGGCGCAAGCGGCGACAGACAGGTTTTAATCAGAGCGCCAATGTCGTCTACCAGCCAGATTGGACAGCCTAGCCGCTGACTGAGCTCGGCCACACTCATATCGTCTAAAAAATAAATATCTTCTAGCCGCTGGGTATCGCCCCGCTTTAGCATCAAAGACGGGAGTAAAATACCGGCACCGAGGCGCTGTCCCTTTAACTTTTCATAGATATCTTGGCCGGTCAGCAAGCCTGTGACAGTTATTGTCTGTCCCCAGTAGCGACTGTTGAGCGCTGCTAGCATCACCGTTAGTCCCTCTACCTGGTTGAGTCGCGCCACAATCGGCTCAAACGCTTGCTCTACTGCATTGCCAACGACCCAAGTGAGCGTTCGAGCCGGGCTCACCTGAGCCGGCAAATCAGCCGCCGCCGCGTCAAACTGCTTTAGAAAGAGTCGAATAGAGCCTACCCCATTACCAATTTGCGGATAGGTTTCGTAGTGACGCTCGGGCGGCAGCGGCTGGCGACCAATCAGAAACCACTCATCGGCGAGCCAAGCAAACGTGCTGCCTAGCCGTGCTTGAAACTCTGCCTGCAGCGCTTGCACCTGGGCAATCACTTCCTGCGCTTTAGCAGGCGTCACTGGCACTAGCTCGTCTTGCTCAGGCCGAAACCGAGTCAGCCCCACCGGCACCACGGCTGCAGACATCACAGCGGGCACCTCGCCAGTGTGAAACGCAGCCAGGTCGCGCAGCGTTCTAGCTAGATGCGCACCGTCGTTGATGCCTGGACAGACCACCACCTGCGCGTGAATTTGCAAACGCTGTGATTGAAACCACTTCAGCTGCTCGAGCAGCTGCCCAGCGCGCGGATTTTTCAGCAGACGACAGCGCAGGTCAGGCTCAGTCGCATGCACCGAGACGTAGAGCGGCGAGAGTCGCAGTCGCGCAATCCGCTCCCATTCTGCCGGAGGCAGATTAGTTAGCGTCAGGTAGCTGCCGTAGAGAAAGCTCAGCCGATAGTCGTCATCTTTGAGATAGAGCGTCTCCCGCTGGCCCGGCGGCTGCTGATCGATAAAGCAAAAAGGGCAGCGGTTATTGCACTGAATCAGGCCGTCGAATAGCGCTGTTTCAAACGCCAATCCTAAATCTTCGTCATAGTCTTTTTCAATCTCAATCCGATGGGCATTGCCGGCAGCATCTAAAACCTCTAAGTCGAGCAGCTCGTCGCTGCACAAAAAGCGATAGTCGATCAGGTCTCTGGGTCGCTCACCGTTGATTGAGACCAGCCGATCGCCAGGCTCAAACCCAATCTCTGCAGCGATAGAATCGGGCAAGACCTGGGCGATTAGAGCCGGTTGAATTGACTGAGTGCGCATAGAAACAGCAAGACTTCAGAGCAACACCCCCTATCATCAAACATTTTGCAGAAAATGCGTGGTCAGCCCCAGAAGAATTACCGCACCAAAGCCTAGCCGATACCAGACAAAGACCCAGGTACTGTGCCGTCTAAGAAACTTAATCAGCCAGGCGATCGCAAGATATGACGAAATCACAGCCGCAATCAGGCCACCAATTAGCGGTATCGGGCCGCTGCTCGTCAGGCCGGTTTCTAGCAGGCCCTTAAGCTCAACTAGGCCCGAAATCAAAATTGCCGGCATGCCCAGCAAGAATGAGAATCGCGCGGCCGTATCGCGCTCCAGCCCCATAAACAGACCAGCCGTCAGCGTCGAGCCGGAGCGAGACACACCTGGAATCAGCGCAAGCGCCTGCGCCAGACCTACCCCAATGCCGTCGCGCAGCCCCAGCTGCGGAAATCCTCGCTGGCGTCGGCCTATCATTTCAGCCAGACCCAGCAGCAGCGCCATGACAATCGAGGTGAGGGCGATCGCAGCGGTACTGCGCACTATGGAGTTGTCATAGTTAGGCACCAGCAGCTTGATTGCCAAGCCGCAAATCACGATAGGGACGGTGCCGAGCACAATACCGAGCCCGAGCTGAAAATCAGGTGAGCTAAACTTGCCCCGTACCGTAGCGCGCACTGCATTCAGCGTTACCTGCCGCAAATCGTCCCAGAAGTACCACAGAATGGCGGCTACGCTGCCCAGCTGAATGGTGGCCGTAAAGGCGACGCCCGGATCGCCCCAGCCCAGTGCAACCGGCACGACCTTAACATGAGCCGTGCTGCTAATTGGCAAGAACTCCGTCAATCCCTGCACAATCCCAATGACAATGGCTTCCCACAGCCCAATTTGCGCGCCATTGGTGACGTCTGCAGCCGTGCCTGCCGCAGCCAAAATAGAGGACGATACTGACATTCCATCCGCTACCCAATTAACCATAAACGCTCCAAAAACGCTTCAAAAAATAACGTGAGATCGCCG
>JAAHIA010000313.1 GCA_010671975.1 Leptolyngbya sp. SIO4C1
AGCTGTAGGCCGCAGGACGCGGAGCAGGGGAGCGAGGGGGGCAGGGAGCAAGGGAGTAAATGTGAAGAACACTCTCCCCATCTCCCCCGCTCCTCATCTCCCCCGCTCCAGCCCCTGACCGACCAGCTGTGGCGTGTGAACCCAGCCGAGCAGCAGCGCCGCCGCTAGTCCGGTCGCGACACTGAGATAAAAGGGCGCAGCGGCAGAAACGCGGGTGTAGAGAAATCCGGCAATTAGACTGGCGGATCGTTCTTCGCTATGCAACGCCAAATCAGATGGATAGGCTGCGTCCCGTCCATATAGTCCGCTCATATTAGGTGGATATTAAAAGTTTCAGCATAGCTGCTAGATTTTCTTCGTGTTTGCTCAAGGTCAGATTTGAGCGTGATGATGCGCCGCTCAGCAGCCGAATAATCGCGTTGGCAAATTCGCTGTAGCAGTGGTTGGTCGTGACTGATGGCGATGATGCCGACCTGAAATTGACGAGCAAACTCTAAAACCACCTGCCAGATTAGCGCCTGGGTATTGGCATCCAGCATCGCAGTCATTTCATCAGCGATTAGGTAGCGGGTATGGCGGTTGAGGACGCGGGCAATCGCCACTCGCTGCAGCTCTCCACCGCTCAGCTCATGGGGATAGCGGGTCAGCCAGCCGGGATGAATGCCGAGGGCATCGAGGATGTGCTGTTGCGGCGGATGTCCTTCCCGCAGAATGCGATCAATCCGCCAGCGGGGATTGACCGACAGTTCCGGATTTTGAAAGACAAGCTGCACGGGGCAATAGCCTCGGATGGGTAGCGGTTGTTCGTCCAGCGTGACGCGTCCTTGGGTGGGCATCAAATACCCGGCCAGCAATTTTCCCAGCGTCGTTTTGCCATAGCCGGAAGGGGCCATCAGACCCACAACTTCTCCTGGCATCATTGCGAACGACTGATCACGCACGACCCACAGCAGCTTGGAACTGTAGCGAAACCAGAGTCCTTCACCCTTCAGCATGAATACACCTCACCCAACCTTGACGGACAAACCTCGACTCAGGACGCGCGACTTCGCAATCTGCTGTGACCCAGGGGCAGCGATCGCAATACAGACACCCTGATGGCAAATTTTCCGGACTGGGCTGATTGCCCGGCACCGGCACAAAGTCGTTTTGGGGTAGCGATCGCCAGAGCGCTTGAGTATAAGGATGGCGTAGATTGCCTACGGGGAAATCCTTAGCGTCAGCAATTTCGACCGTAGTCCCGGCATAGAAAACCGCCACGCGATCGGCGACCTGTAATGCGGCCTCAATGTCGTGGGTAATGAGAATCACGCCCCGGCCTTCCTGAGCCAGTTCTCGCAAATGGTTCAGGGTTTCAGTAACCACATCCGGGTGGAGCCCCGGTGTGGGTTCATCGGCAATCACCAACTGGGCTGGGGTCACCACAGCGGTCGATACCAACACCCGCCGCGCCATGCCCCCCGAAAGCTGAAACGGGTAGCGCTTCGGTGTATGAGCGGGCAAATCATAGCGGGCAAAGGTGCGCTTCATTAAGGTTCTGGCCGGTCTCGCCGGTAAGCCGCTGAGCTGCCCCACCCGCTGCACCTGTCGCCCCACGGTCATTAACGGGTCGAGGTAGCCAATAGACTGGGGGATGAGGGCGATCGCCTTGCCCCGCAAAGCCTCACACCGCTCTGGGGTTAACGGCTCCCCCTGAAATTCCATCGTCCCGGATAGCTGCGCGTTCTCCGGTAATATCCCCAACAGGGCATGGGCCAAAAGACTTTTGCCGGAACCGCTCGCGCCTACCACCGCCACCAGTTCTCCTGCCTGGACGGTCAAATCCAAATCAGTAATTACCGTTAGCTGCTTGCGGTGCAGCCCTTGATCGTATTGGGTGAAGGTGATGCCGAGATTAGAGACTGTGAGCATGGTTTCACCCTTGACTCGTCTTTGGATCGAGCAACGCTCGCATGTTTTCTCCCAGCCAGTCAAACGCCTTGACTGAGAGCAGCAACAGCAGTCCTGGCATGACACCGAGCCACCAGTAGCCCGTCGAGAGGTGGCGCATGGATTCAGCCAGAATGATACCGATTGCCGGAATGTGTGGCGACAGACCAATGCCGATAAACGACAGTGCTGCCTCGTGCAGAATGGCGTGGGGGAACAGCAGAATCAGCCCCACTAGCAGTTGTGGAATGATGTGGGGCACCATGTGGTGACGGGCAATCCAGAGGGGCGATTGGCCAAAGCGGTGGGAGAGTTTTACATAGTCGGAACTATTGACCTGTAAGACTTCCGCTCGAATTACCCGTGCCAAGCTCGTCCAGTGGGTGAGCGCTACGGCGACAATCACGCCAGCGGTGCCGCCGCCCATCGCAAAAGCGATCAAGATCAGCAGCACCAGGTGGGGCAGGCTGAAGAAAACGTCAATAATCCAGGTGATTACGGCATCGACCCAGCCGCCCAGAGTCCCTGCTGCTAACCCCAGTCCAGTGCCGATTAGTGCGCTGATAGCAGCAGCAAGGAGGCCAATTCGCAAGCTGAGGGACATGCCGTGGAGGGAGCGGCTAAGCATATCCCGCCCTAGCCAGTCTGTCCCAAAGGGATGAGCCAGAGACGGGGGCTGGTTGCGCTGAGTCAGCACCGGACTGAGGCCAGTATCGCCAATCACCCAGGGGCTGAGGATGATAGCCAGCAGCAACAGCGCACAGAGGGCAATTCCCCAGAGTGTTTGCTGCCGCCGATTACTGTGGCGTCTTGGGACGGTAACTGGAGTGGTGGTAGTGAGAGACATGAATAGATTGAATGAATAGTTTTGAATGTTTAGTTTTGAATGTTGAATGGCGCCTTTGACGGGAAAACTCAAAACTCAAAATTGAGAACTCAAAACTAATTTCCTCCTAACCGAATACGGGGATCGACAATGGGATAGGCCAAATCGGCCAAGGTGTTGCCGGTGTAAACAAAGAGGGCGCTGAAGAACACAATGCCCACCAGCAGCGGCACGTCGCTTCGCAGGGCGGCCTGCACAGTCGCTTCGCCTAAACCGGGATAGGCAAACACCTGCTCCACCAGCACCGACCCACCAAATAACTCACTCAACGAGGCGAATTGCAGGGTCAACGCGGGCAAAATCAGATTGCGAAATCCGTGGTGGCGAATGACGCCCCACAGCGATTCGCCCTGGGCGCGGGCAAACAGGATGTAGTCGCTGTGCAACACGTCAATCAGCTTTTGGCGCGTGTGCAGGGCGATGTTGGCAATGCCGATGATGCTGAGGGTGATAGCGGGCAGCAGCAGGTGATGGAGATGCTGCCAGACGGTGACATTCTCTGCCAGGACACCGGGAGGCGCGGCGCAGCAAATGGGCGTGACCCTCAGCGACACCGAAAAGATAATCAGCAGCAGCAGCGCCACCCAGAACGTCGGCGATGAGGCCAGGGTATAAGCGTAAAGGCGAATCACGCGGTCAATCCAGGTGCCTGCCAGGGCTCCCGACAGGATACCGAGTGCCAGGCCGAGAATGCCGGAGAGCAGCCATGCGATCGCGAGCATCTGCACCGACACCCAAAATCGCTTGGCAATCACCTCGCTGACGGGCTGATTAAACACCATCGAGGTGCCCCAGTTGCCTTGCAGCAGCTGCCCCAACCAATCCCAAAAGCGGACCATCATTGGCTGATCGAGCCCCCAGCGTTCGGCGATGAGCTGCCGCTGCTCCGGGCTGATCTGCATCATGTCAGCGCCGATATACGCCTGCACCGGGTCAATCGGAGATAGGCTCAGCAGCACAAAGGTGAAGAGGGCTACTGCCAGCAGCAAGAGGCCGAGTCGCAGCAGCTTTTGGGCAGCAAAGGTCAAAATCGTTAGCTGCATGTCCACTCCCACTCAGCGATGTTGGCCGTGATCGGCCAGCCGTGACCGTGGGGTTCCACTTGGGGTTGACCGATATCCAGACAGTCGCTGACAAAGTAGGTGTGATCCAGGTTCACCAGCCAGGCCCAGGCCGCATCGCCTTTCGCGGTAAAGCCAGTTTCGCCATCCCACTGGGCGGCTTTCCAAAAGGCGATCGCCTCAGCCTCTGAGGGTGCGCCCATCGCCAGATCCAGCGTTTCGTCAATCGCTTGATTAGCGTAGTACCCAGCGTTATTGAAATCTCCCTGGGCCGACTGGCTGTGGTAGAGATTGTAGATCTCGGTCTGGTCATGGCTGCCCCAGCCAAATACCACCACGTTGCTGTGCATGGCGGGTTCAATTTCGTCCCAGCTTTTGCCTTCGACGTTAGCCTGAATGCCGACGGGCTTCAACATCTCCGCCGTTGCTAGAGCCAGAGCCTGTCGGGTGCTGTCGTTGGCGGGATAGAGAATGGTGAATTCGGCTTTCAGACCGTCTTTGTCCAACACGCCATCGCCATCGCTATCGGCCCAGCCGCCAGCCGCCAAAATCTCTTGGGCTTTCTCCGGCTGAGCATCTTCAATAGCGGCGCTCGGTTCTTCCCAGGCCAGTCCGCTGACGGGACCGTAGGCGACTGAGCCGTAGCCTTCGAGGACGCCATCCACCAGGGCTTGGCGATCAATCGCGTAGTTCACCGCCTGCCGAATCGCCAGATCGGCCGTCACGTCATTGCCAATCGGGTCGCCGTTGGGCGTCGTTTCACCTGCCGACGCCGGACTGTAGGGAAACATCAGCCCCCGATTATCGACGCTGGTGACGTCGTAGAGGGTCATCCCTTCAATCTCTTGCACTGCCAGCGCTTGAGGGATACTTGCCACCTGAGCCTCGCCCGCTTTGGCTGCGGCAAAGGCAGCATCCTCTTCTACAAATAGAAAGACGAGGCGATCAATGCTAGGTGCCTCACCGTAGTAGTTGGGATTGGCCTCAACAATCAACTGCTGTCCTTCATCCCACTGCACCATTTGATATGGGCCAGAGCCAATGGGGTTGCGGGCGTAGTCGGGACCGTGGGCATGTTCTGGCACAATGCCCAGCGTAATCAGGCGATTGACGAAAGTGCTTTGGGGTTCCTCTAAGCGCAGTTCGACGGTGGTGTCGTCTATGGCCACCGCTTCTTCCAGCACGGTTACATCGGTCAGGCCACCGCTTTTAGCTGCCTGGTTGAAGGTGTAAGCCACATCTACAGCGGTCAGAGGTTCGCCATCGGAGAAGACCGCATCCTCGCGAATTGTCACCGTCCAGGTCAGGCCATCCTCACTCACGGTGTAGTCCGTCGCCAGGTCATTGACGATGTTCAAGTCGGCATCCCGCTTCAGCAGCGTACTTTGGAACAGGGGTGAACCATAGCGTCCCCAGCCCAGAGTGGGGTCATAGCCCTCCTCGCTTTCGCCCCCGATCGCCAGCACAATCTGCTCTGCTGAGCCCGTTTGAGCACTCGTCGTATTCGGCTCAGAGCCTGGCATTGATTCATTGACATTTGATCCACAGCCCGCTGTGAATTGCCCAATCAACAGCAATACCCAGGGTCTGAAATCAGCTTTCATCGGTATATGCATCGCCTAAAATTACTGCCAAACTTAATGACAAAGAAGCATTTCATAAAGTTGGAGATTATCACCCACGCTTAGGCAAAACAATGCAGGGGGGAGGGATAATCAGGGGTGAAAAACTATACAAGCTGCAGTGAGCTGCTGGCTGACTACCAGAGTCCAGTAGAAATCCTCGGCGAGTCAGGCCTGCTCAAGCAGTTGACCAAACGCCTGGTCGAGCGCGCCTTGTCAGGCGAGCTGAGTCATCATCTGTCTAGCGAGAAAGCTGAGAATACAGCAAGCCGCAATAGCCGCAACGGCAGCTCTGCAAAGACTGTCCAGTCTGAGCACGGCGAGCTAGAGGTGATCAAAACCAAAGCCGTCTTTCCAGATGAAGCTGATGAACATACTCTACCTGCCTAATTCGCAGCGGCAAAACGCAACAAAAACTTTTGACTGTCCAGTAACCTAACACTACTAAAAGTACCCTTTAGGGTACTTTT
>JAAHIA010000314.1 GCA_010671975.1 Leptolyngbya sp. SIO4C1
ATGAGCCGCTTGGCCCTGAGTGGCCTTTTAACCTGGGTGCTGATTGGCTGGCCGCTGCTGGGGCTGCTGGCTATTTTTCAGATCGTGATGCCGATTCTTGCGATCGCGGCGGCGCTGCGTCAGCCAGATAGCGTCTATCGATACCCGTTCATCCTACGCGTGCTTTAGATAGCGCGTGCTTTAAATAGCGTCTGTCTGCTCCGTAGAACAGACGCATAGAGAAATCTATCGAAAGCGCCAGATTCCTTCTGCAGTAGTAAATTTATTGATTTTACGCAGCGTCCAGTCAGGACAGCAGCTGTAGCCGACGACGTGCTTTAAGTTACCGATTTACTTTAATAGATTCCTGATGTAACCAATTCCACTAGAAAACAAAACTATAGCGGCTGAAGCGCAGAAGATCGATATCGTGCTTCAGCCTTTGACGTTTTGGGGCTGCGCTCTAGTGACTGGTTTGAAGAAAAATCGCTGGCTAGATTTTACAGAATATGCGCTGCTGTTAAGTACAGGCGCAGGCACCGCTGCCTCGCTGGCAACTCAGCAACTGATCTTCGCTTCGGCACCGCTATCGCTCTTAGCAGCGATTGGGCTGGTGAATCGACAGCGGCTGGAGCAGCGGCTTAACCAAGCTCGCTCGGCGCATCAGTCTCGCACCCACAAGCTGGCTCAGGCGCTTGACGCTCTGCAGCAAGACGTGGCAGAGCGACCGACTTCGGCTATGCTCAGTCAGCTGCAGCAGTCGATTGCGCTGCAGAGCGAACAGACAACTGCCCGCTTTTCTCAGCTGCTAGAGCGCACGCAGCGACAGATTGAGCAGCAGATTGATGAGATTGACCTGCCCGATCTCAGCGTGATCTATCAAGATGTCGTACAGCTGCAAGATCAGTACACCTATCTTTGCGCGTCGGCCAACAGCACCAATGCTCAGCTCAAAAAACTGTCTAACCGCACGCGGCTAGATTCCACTGAGGCTGAAATCACGCAGGTCAAAACTGAGACCATGCGGCTGAAGGTAGCACTCGAAACGTTTAGACGCGAAACTAAAAACAGCCATACTGGCCTCAGCGACCAGCTGCAGCACTTTGAGCGGCGGCTGCGCCAGCTGCCATTGCAGAGCGATCCGCAGATTTTGAAAGAAGAGGTGCACGAGCTGATTCGCTCGGTGGCCAAGCTGGTGCCTCGCTCTGAATTTCTTGAGCTGCTGGACCGGGTTCAGGCACTGCGAGAGCAGCATCGACAGCTGTGGCAGCTGGTCGAGCGGCGCACATCGCCCGACGCCAGCGTTGATCAAACCGTCAGCACCCTGGACCAAACGGCTGCGCAGATCGCGGATGAGCTGACTCAGCTGGCACAGGCGCTACCAGCCGAAGCCCAGGCAGCCGGTCAGTCGACAGCCGTTGAGGCAACGCTGCAGCAGGCAGCAGCCAGCTACCTCAGCAGCTTGCAGACGCAGTTCGCTCGCTTGCAGCAGCTGACTCAGACGTTTGAAACACAGCATCAGCAGCTGACGCAGCAGCTGGCCAACTTGCCCGATGTGCTAGATGCGGTCGCCATGCAAAAGCGGATGGAACAGCTGCAGCGGCGGCTTGACGGCATGGATGAACGGCTCGGCCAGCTTGGTCAGTCTGTCGAAGGGCGGGCGTCGCAGCCTCACGCGACGCTTCCAGCCGGCGAGGCGCGGTGGCTCTTTGACCTGCCAGCTGCCGCGATCGCGGCTCAGGGGTCAGCCTCACTAAAGTCTAGCAGCCGCAAGATTTTAGAGCAGGCGCTGCGACAGGCCCAGAAGCGGCTGCTGCTGGTTTGGCCCTGGGCTGATGACATGGCGCTGGACGAGGCGCTGATTGAGCAGTTTCGACGGCTGCTGGAGCGACGCTGTCACTTAGAAATTGGCTGGTGCCACACCGCGCCCGCAGATCGGCTTTTGCGCAGCATCTATACCAGCTGGGGCGAAGACAGCCCTCGGCAGCAGCAGCTGAAGGCCGCACTGCGCCAGCTGCTGCCGCTGAAGCAGGCCTATCCAGAGCAGTTTCGCTTCAAGGTTTTGGGGACGCCCGAAAACTTTTTAGTGTGCGATCGCGCATTTGCCGTGCTTGGCATGCAGCCCCTACCGACGCGCAGCAGCCTTTTCCCAGAGCTGCCGCTGCGACTGCAGACGACCTACGCTGACGCGATTGAGGCATTGATTCAGCGATTCGACAGTCCCACTATCGCGCCAGACAATGTGGTCGCTCTGTTTAACCGAGGCATGACGCGCTACGATCTGCGCGACCAGCCAGGGGCGATCGCTGACTTTACTCAGGTTCTAGGGCTCGAGGCCACAGCAGCAGCGTACAACCATCGCGCCGTGGCCTGGGCCGAGCTGAATGAGCCTCAGAAAGCGCTCTACGATCTGACTCAGGCGATTCAGTTCGATCCGCAGCAGTGGACGGTCTACTGCAATCGCGGCGTGCTGAGGCTGCAGCAGGCAGACTACACGGCCGCTATCGCCGATTTGATCGAAGCGACTCGGCTCAATCGCCAAACGGTGATTCCCTACTTTTACAGAGCCCAGGCGCTGCAGGCGCTAGGAGACTGGTCTGGTGCCGTTGCTGATTTTAGCCGCGTCATTCAGGCCTGCCCGCAGCTAGCATTTCCCTACTGCTATCGCGCGGCTGCCTACCAAAAGCTAGGCCAAACTCAGCAGGCAATTGCCGATCTAAAAGCAGCCGCCAACCGGCTAAAAGCGGCTGGCGACCTGAAACGCTTTGGACAGGTTGTTACGACCCTGCAAAAGCTGCTACCGCTGCCGGAGCGCGCTATTGCCTAGGCGACCGCTCCCCTACCGGTCATAGTCTGAGGGACTATTGGGGGGACTATTGGGCCGATTCGGAGCGTCAACCGGGCGATAGTCCGTATAGCTATCATCGGGTCTAGGCCGATCGCGAGACTCAGGTCGCTCGCTGTAGGGACGCACGTCTAGCGTGCGATCGCGTCTGCGGCCCGCATCGCGGCTGTCGCGCGGACGGCGGTCGTCTTCAGGCGGCCGGCGAAAGCCGGGGGACTGCTCATCCTCCCAATAGCCAGGTCGCGGGCGATTCTCATCTTCTAAACGTCGGGGTGGCCGCTCGCTGCTCGGCTTCAGCCGGCCGGCCGGGCGACGGTCTTCATAGGGCGATCGCACCCGATAGCGCTCGGCTTCATACTCGTCGTAGCGATCGCGCGAGGAAGGAATGCGGCGGCCCCGAGCCCGATCGTTCATCTGCTCCCAGTCGTCTAGCTCAGCGCGATAGACGCGGCTGACCGGACGATCGTCATCCACAACCGGGGTTCGACGCTTGGCCTGCTCTACCGCAATCCCACGCAGGCGGATGCTCTCGTAGGCAAAGAAAAAGACGGTGCAGGTCAGCAGCAGCGTATTGATCTGGTGAACTGGCTCAAGCTGCCAACCAAAGAAAAATAAGATGATGCCGGTACTCAAGCCCACCGCCGCAAAAAACACGTCGTAGTCGCGGGCTAGGTTTGGACGAAACTGCCGCAAAAAGTAAAGCCCCGCTCCACCAACGGCAAAGACAATACCGAGCAAGCTGGCAAAAGAAAATCCTACATTGACCATTGAGATTCTCCGTCTGGCATCTTTATTCTAGCCTTGTTCGCTAGCTGGCTATCAGGACCTGGGCCAGTCGCTCAAGGATGCAAAATGAGGGGCCGCACTCAGTCAACCCCTCAGCCTTTTAGTCTTCACAGTATAGGAGAATTTTCAACCTATGAGCGCTGAATCTTATCGCGCTGGCTAATAAAGATGAGCGCAACGGTAGCCGGAATTACCACGATGGCGGCACCTGCCACGATGCTGATGAGAAAGTTGGTTAAAGATGGTGTCATGGGCTGTTCTTCCGAGACAAGCTAACATTTCGTCGTTCTTAGTTACTTATCTTATCGATCTAGGTCTCGCTTGAGAAGCTTTTTGCTAGGAAAGATTCGGCATTGCCCGCTAGCAGCGCCCCCGCTTACAGCAGCCAATGGGAATCTGTATGGCTGAAATCAGCTGACAAAGCTGAGACTCTAAGCGCCGTTCGTTAATATAATGTAATAATTGCTATTCAAATACTGAGGATATGAGCAATCTTGCGATCGCCAGCTGGACCGTTGGCCTGACGCTGGGCCTGATGACGCTGCTGTTCATTTTTCGCATCGTGCTGACCTGGTATCCGCAGGCTGAGCTGAATAAGTTTCCTTTTAGCCTGGTTTACTGGCCAACGGAGCCATTTCTAGCGCCGGTGCGCAAGCTAGTCCCTCCGCTGGGTGGCGTCGACATTTCGCCGATTATCTGGGTGGGCATTACCAGCCTGCTGCGCGAGCTGCTCGTAGGTCAGCAGGGACTGCTGAAAATGATGGGATGAGGCTTGCTACTGCATCATCTGATTGACGAAATTGGTATAAATTTCGCCTTTGAGAAATTCTGAGCGCTCTAGCACCTTCTGATGAAAGCCAATGGTGGTGGGCAGCCCGGTGATGGCACATTCGCGCAGGGCGCGCTTCATGCGGCAGATGGCAATGGAGCGATCGGGACCCCAAACAATCAGCTTGCCAATCAGCGAATCGTAGTAAGGCGGAATCTCATAGTCGGTGTAGACGTGTGAGTCCATCCGAACGCCGGGTCCGCCGGGCGGTAGATAGCCGCTGATGCGTCCGGGGTTAGGGCGAAAATTGTAGTCAGGATCTTCAGCATTAATGCGGCATTCGATGGCGTGGCCGCGCAGCATCACATCTTCCTGCTGAAACGACAGCCGGTCGCCTTGGGCAATCCGAATTTGCTCAGCAATCAAATCAATGCCCGTAATCATTTCTGTGACCGGATGCTCAACCTGGATGCGGGTATTCATCTCCATAAAATAGAAGCTGCCCTGACTGTCAACTAAAAATTCGACCGTGCCTGCGCCAACGTAGCTGATTGACTTGGCGGCTTGTACGGCAGCTTCGCCCATCTTTTTTCGCAGATCAGGGTTGAGCGCGGGGCTCGGCGCTTCTTCTAGCAGCTTCTGATGCCGGCGCTGAATCGAGCAGTCGCGCTCACCGAGATGCACGACATTGCCAAAGCTGTCAGCGAGAATCTGAAATTCAACGTGGCGCGGATTTTCAACGAACTTCTCTAGATAGACACCCGGATTGCCAAAGGCAGCTTCAGCCTCTCCCTGCGCGGCCAAAAACATCTTGCTCATCTCGCTTTCATCGCGCACCAGCCGCATACCGCGTCCGCCGCCGCCCGCCGTCGCCTTAATAATCACGGGATAGCCAATCTCAGCAGCGAGCTTAGCGGCCTCTGTTTCGCTGGTAAGCAGCCCCTTGCTGCCAGGAATGGTTGGTACCCCAACTCGCTGCATCGTAGACTTGGCCGTTGACTTATCGCCCATAGCCCGAATAGCGGCTGGCGAAGGTCCGATAAAGATCAGCCTGTGGTCTGCGCAGATCTCAGCAAAGCGCGCGTTCTCAGCCAGAAAGCCATAGCCCGGATGAATGGCCCCAGCACCTCGAGTTAGCGCAGCTGCAATAATATTTGGAATGTTCAAATAGCTTTTGCTGCTAGGCGCTTCTCCAATGCAGACGGCTTCATCGGCCAGCTGCACGTGCAGCGCATGCTGATCGACGGTGGAGTGAACCGCGACCGTTGAGATTCCGATTTCTTCACAGGTGCGAAGAATTCGCAGCGCAATTTCTCCTCGGTTGGCAATCAGAATCTTTGAAAAGCGCATTGGGCAGCTCGCTAAACAAGAATGAAGACTTTTGACTTTTGATGTATCGGAAGCTGATCGTACCACGCCACGGCTTGCTGGCTATGGCCGTCTCGGCACAGGCTGGCAAAAAATTACCCCTAAAATGCACCGGATGCTTTATGCTTAGAAACTAATGCTTTGAGCGGGTCGCTAGATCGCCGCTTGGGGCTAATACACTAGTATCCCTGCGGATGTGGTGGAATTGGT
>JAAHIA010000315.1 GCA_010671975.1 Leptolyngbya sp. SIO4C1
CCAATCAGCAGAAACTTCTGGCAGAGCGGCTAGGCCACTCTCTATTGACGCTGTTGGCCAACATTACAGGGTCATAGTAGCACTGTTTTTTTGAAGCGCAAGACTGTTCGCGTATCTCTTTATACCTATTAAGACAAAGTTAATATTCCGAGAAGAAAATAAGTGATTTAAGCAACAAAATTTTGCGTGAACGCTCGAAAGCTGAAAGGAACATGAGAAATTGCTGAGATTTTCCTTTGTAAAACGGCAAATTCTAAAGTTTTTTGGGAGGTAAGCCTGGAAAAGCGCTGATACACGGTATGCTCTTGAACGTTGAATCCTGACCACATGACAGCTCATCTTTCAGGCCCCGTTCAGTAGAGTCTGCTCTGAACTCTTCATCAGATTTCTCCAGATTCAGCTAATTTTCCTGTCAAATATATGTCAGATATTTTGCTAAAAGAGCTGAGCAACGCCGACATTGATTGGCTTGTAACACACGGTCAGCGTCAGCCCCTAGCAGCAGCCGACGGTCTCATTCAGCCGGGTCAGCCAGCTGCTGCCCTCTATTTGCTTCTAGAAGGCTGTTTGGCCGTTCGATCAGCCGGCGATGATCAAGAAATTGCCCAGCTATTTCGCGGTGAGCTGGTGGGCGAAGGCTGGCTATTTGATTTAGAGCCGGCTGTCTCGATTGTCTCAGCTAGCGATGCAACGCTGGTACTGGCGGTTTCTAAGTCCGCCTTGGTTCAAAAGCTGCAGCAGGATGTGAGCTTTGCGGCTCACTTCTACCGAGCGCTGGTGCTGATTATGTCTGAGCGAATTCGGCGGCTGTTTGAGCAAACTGAGCCGCTGCGCTATCAGTCAGAGCAGATGGTTAAAGAAGCGCTGCTCGTCTTTGGTGAGCTGCACGATAGCGACATTGACTGGATGGTTGGCACCGGACAGGTTGAAAAGCTGGGCGCGGGGCGCGTCTTGATGCACGCTGGGCGGCCGGTCGATGCGCTCTACACCGTACTGGACGGTCAGCTTGCGATCGCAACCACCGATCGCCCCTGCGATCCGCTCTCGCTCTGCTTTCATGGGCTAGAGCAGCAGGGGGCTACCCAAAATTTTAGACCCGTTGCCTATATCTCTCGCGGGGGGCTGCCAGGGATTATTTCGTTCCTAGATTTTCAACCGCTGCCGGTGAGAATCCACGCCGTGCGCGAGTCGCTGCTGCTCGCCATTCCGCGACAGCAGGTCACCATCAAGCTGCAGGAAGACTTAGGGTTTGCCGCTCGATTTTATCGGGTGATCGCGACTCAGATGGCCAACCTGCTCAGGACGGTCGTAGCAGACACAAACGCAGCCGAAACGCCGGCAGACGCAGCTGATGAGCTCGATCTAGCGGCGCTGCAGCAGGTTTCAAAAGGCGGCTTTAAGTTTGACTGGATGCTAAAACACTTAGGAGTCGCCTGCTCATGAACGACCGCAGCATCTTTCGCAAAGAGGCCTTAGAGCGGCTGTCTTCGCCAGAGCAGCTAGATCAGCTGATGCAGATTGTTACCCCGCGCAGCTGGCTGCCGCTAGCTGCACTAGGCGGGCTTTTAGGTATCGGCATCCTCTGGAGCATTTTTGGTCGAATTCCGGTGACCACAACCGGCCATGCGGTTCTGGTGCAGCCGACAGCTGGGGCTGACGGACTGATTGGTGTGGCCCACTTTGATGCGGGTGAGATTGCCCAGATTGAGGCGGGCATGGATGTCTTACTCATCCCTGACGTGGAAGGTAACCAGCAGGCGGCAGGCGGCATCTATGGTACGGTGCAGGCCGTCCATTCGCCCGAAGTGATGACGCTTGAAGCTATTCGCCAGGTGGCGGACCCAGCGGCCCCCGCCAGCATTGAAGTCATTATCGATTTGGAAGAAGATCCCAACTCTGCCAGCGGCTATCGCTGGTCAGCCAGCAGTAACAAAATGTTTCCGCTCGCTGGCATGCCGGTCGCAGCTCGGGTCACGCTGGATGAGAAAGCGCCGCTTGCTTTTGTGCTGCCGTTCTTAGATTAGTCATATGGCCAAAGTTAGAACGCCTACGGTGCTACAGATGGAAGCGGTCGAATGCGGTGCCGCTGCCCTGAGTATGGTGCTTGGCTACTACGGTCGCTATGTGCCCTTAGCTGAGCTGCGCCAGGCCTGTGGCGTTTCACGCGACGGTGTGACAGCTGCCAATATTCTCAAAGCAGCGCGCAACTATGGCCTAGCCGCTAAAGGCTTCAAAAAGAGCATCGACAGCCTTAAGCAGCTGTCGCCCCCGTTCATTGTCTTCTGGAATTTCAACCACTTTTTAGTGGTAGATGGCTTTGATCAAAAGCGAGTATCTCTCAACGATCCTGCTACCGGGCCGCGCCAAGTCTCACCAGCCGACTTTGATCAAGGCTACACTGGCGTCGCCCTAACGTTCGAGCCCGATGAGACCTTTCAGCCTGGGGGACAGCGTCCCAATGCCTGGCGCGGCCTGAAGCAGCGACTTCAGGGCTCTCTCGGCGCGCTGGCCTTTTGTACGGTGGCCGGCTTTTTGCTGGTGCTGCCGACGCTGGCGCTGCCCGCCTTTAGCCGCGTCTTTATTGACAACGTGCTGCTGGCAAAGCGGCTAGACTGGCTGCCCTACGTGCTGTTTGGCATGATGCTGACCGTAGCGCTGCAGGCCCTGCTGACGGCGCTGCAGCTGCGCTATCTGCGCGCCTTCAAGGTGAAGCTGTCGGTCGGTATGGCTAGCCGCTTTGTCTGGCACGTGCTGCGTCTGCCGGTTGGGTTTTACGCCCAGCGGTTTGCTGGAGAAATCAGCGATCGCATCGCTCTCAATGACAGCGTTGCTAATGTGCTCTCTGGTCGGCTGACCACCACCGCGATCAGCCTAGTGATGATCGTCTTCTATGCGATCGCTATGCTGCAGTACGACATTCCGCTGACGCTGATTGTGGTGGCCTTTGCTGTGGTTAACGTTGCCGTACTGCAGTGGGTCTCGCGTCAGCGCACCGACGCTAACCGGCAGCTGATTCAAGAATATGGTAAGGCTGCCGGCGTCGGTATTGCCGGTCTGCAGAGTATTGAAACGCTTAAAGCCTCAGGGCTAGAGTCAGACTTCTTTGCTCGCTGGGCCGGCTACTACACCAAAGCAATCAACGCTCAGCAGTCGCTGGGGCTCACTAACCGGCTGCTGGGGCTGCTGCCGGCGCTGCTGTCTACCCTGACCACCCTTGCTCTGCTAATTGTTGGCGGCTGGCGCGTCATTCACGGCAGCCTGAGCGTCGGCATGCTAGTTGCTTTTCAGCTGCTGATGCAGAGCTTTCAAGGCCCGGTGAACAATCTCGTTCGCTTTGCCAACACATTGCAAACGCTGCAGGGCAGCCTAGAGCGGCTAGATGACGTCCTGGAGAATACGGTAGATGAGGTGTTTGGAGAATCCAGGGATGAGTCATCAAATCAAGCGTCTCCTGCCGCCCAACCGCCATCTTCACGCGCTACTTCCTTCCGGCTGTCGGGCGCGATCGCTATTCAAGATCTCTCGTTTGGCTACAGTCCGCTCGATCCGCCGCTGATTGATAATTTCTGCCTGACGATTCAGCCCGGGCAGCGGGTAGCATTTGTTGGCGGCAGCGGGTCGGGAAAGTCAACCCTAGTGCGGGTCGTTGCCGGGCTGTATCAGGCCGATGCTGGAGAGATTCGCTTTGATGGCAGACGCAGCGATGAGATTCCCAGAGCGGTGCTCACCAATTCGATTGCCATGGTCGAGCAGGAGATTCTGCTGTTTGCCGGAACAATTCGCGACAATTTGACCCTGTGGGACAGCACGCTCTCTGAGGCAGATTTACGACGCGCCTGTCAGGACGCTGAGATTGAAGAAGCCATCTTATCGATGCCCTACGGATACGATGCAGTGCTGCTAGAGGGCGGGCAAAATCTCAGCGGCGGGCAGCGGCAGCGGCTAGAGATTGCCCGTGCTCTAGTCAACAATCCGTCAATTTTGATTATGGATGAAGCGACCAGCGCTCTGGATTCCGAAACGGAGAAGATTATCGATCAAAACCTGCGGCGGCGGGGCTGTACCTGCCTGATTGTGGCCCACCGGCTGAGCACCATTCGCGATGCAGACGAGATCATTGTGCTAGAGCGAGGCAAGGTGGTGCAGCGGGGCACGCATGACCAGCTTTGGCAGGCAGATGGCCCCTATGCCAGCTTGATTCAACGCTCGGGAACAGCGCTGCAGGAGGCGTAAGCTCATGGTGTCTATTCAACCATCGCCAACAACAACGGCTGCCAATCTCAGCCTGGCCGGAAATGAGCCGCTGCTGCTCGATCGGCCTGACCAGATCTGGCAGATCCGCTCTGGCGCAGTGGGGATATTCGCAGTGGCCTGGCAGCAGGGCGAGCCGACCGGAGCGCGTCACTATCTGTTTAGCGCCACAGCCGGCAGCCTTTTAATGGGCGCAGCGCCTAGCCGCTACGGGCTGATTGCGATCGCGTTTGAGCCCACCGTGCTAGCCCAGCCCGACTGCTTCAGCGCGCCTCAAAGCTCAGTTCAAAGCAACGGCGGCCCTGGCTCGCTGCCTCAGCAGATTGCTGCCTGGACCAATCGCTTTGGGCAGATTGCCGGATTTCCTCAGCCGGCTGCTCCGCTCTCCGAGCTTTCTTCTCAGTATCTCTCTTTGAACAGCGGCGACTGCTACGGCCCCAGCGACGGTCCGTGCTGGGTCAAGCTCACCAGCGGGGAAGCTCTGTGGCTTGGCGATCGCGAGCTGCCGCTGACGACAGCAGCGCTGTTTCCGCTCGGAACCAGCACCTGGCTACAGGCACAGACGCCTGTCGAACTGCAGCGCTACTCGTCCGAAGCCGTCACTGCAGCCGAGCCGCTGCTGCGCGGCAGCGCTCTGTTTCATACCTACTGCCTCAAAGTCATTGAGCAAATTGTCGCCGCGCAAACTCAAACGCAGTTTCACCAGTTTGAGCAGCGACAGCAGCTCAATCAGCAGTCTGCTCAAACTGCGCTCCAGTGCCTTGCCTCGCTGCTCAAGCCCGAAGACGACCGCTACCTGAGCGCTGCCTCGCCTCTGCTGATTGCTGCTGGGGCAGTCGGTCACGCGCTAGGCGTCACCATCTCGCCACCCAGCCAGGCGGAGAATTTGCAGCAAGTAAAAGAGCCGCTGGAGGCAGTTGCGCGCGCTTCTCAGCTGCGGCTGCGGCAGATCTTGCTGCGCGGTCAGTGGTGGCGGCAAGACAGCGGCCCCATGGTTGCTTATACCCGAGCCGATCACCTGCCGGTGGCGCTGCTGCCGATAAAAAACAGCCGCTATGAGCTACTAGATCCGACCACGCTGCAGCGCACGCCCGTCGATGAGGCGGTTGCCAGCCGGCTCGAGCCCATGGCGTTTATCTTCTATCGTCCGCTACCTAATAGCGAGCTCAAAGCTTGGACGCTGCTGCAGTTTGCCTTCTACGGTCGCCAGCGCGACATTGGCATGATTTTGCTCACTGGCGTCGTCACTAGCCTCTTGGGCATGGCGATTCCGCAGGCCACAGCTGTGCTAATTGACGATGCGATTCCCTACGGCAGTACGGGTATTTTGCTGCAGATTGGTCTAGCGCTGCTGGCTGTGGCTTTTGGGCGAGCCTGCTTTCAGTTCGCTCAGGCAGTTGCCGCGATGCGGATTGAGACCGGCTCTGATGCCACGCTGCAGGCCGCCGTCTGGGATCGGCTACTGAAGCTGCACACCGCTTTCTTTCGCGACTATTCTACCGGCGATTTGCAGTCGCGCGTCTCTAGCATCACAGCCATTCGCCGTGGCCGACCTGGACGGCGCGCCGGCGCGGGCCGAGTCGTCGGTGAAGCTGTATAAGTTGCAGCACGCTCGGGCCGATCGGTTGGAGCCGCTGCTTCGTGACCTCTTAACCACGCGGCTGCGCGAGCA
>JAAHIA010000316.1 GCA_010671975.1 Leptolyngbya sp. SIO4C1
TTCAGCTTGGCCGCAGCTTCGTCAATCAGGTCGATGGCCTTATCGGGCAAGCTGAAGATGGAGATTACCTCGAAGCCGGTCGAGCTAGAGACGATTGACCGGCGGCTGATGCAGCTAGAGATGGAAAAACTCTCGCTTGAGGGCGAAGAGGAGACCAGCGGTGCCGCCTATCGCACCTCGCGGCAGCGGCTCGCGCGAATTAAAAAAGAAATTGAAAAACTCTCGGCCAAGCAGCAAACGCTGACCAATCAGTGGCAGGCCGAGAAGAAAATGCTGGATTCGATTAACGCGCTGAAAGAAGAAGAAGATCAGCTGCGGGTGCAGGTCGAGCAGGCCGAGCGGGCCTATGATCTGAATCGAGCAGCGCAGCTAAAGTACGGTCGCTTAGAAGCCGTGCAGCAGGAGCAAGAGATTTTAGAGACCAAGCTGCAGGAGATTCAGGCCAAGGGCTCAACCCTGCTGCGCGAGCAGGTGACTGAGGCCGACATTGCTGAAATTGTGGCAAAGTGGACCGGCATCCCCGTCAATCGGCTGCTAGAGTCAGAGCGGCAAAAGCTGCTACAGCTAGAGGGCCATCTGCATCAGCGGGTGATTGGGCAAGATGAGGCCGTCTCTGCGGTGGCAGCTGCCATTCGTCGGGCGCGCGCTGGCATGAAAGACCCTAGTCGACCGATTGGCTCATTCCTGTTTATGGGACCGACCGGCGTCGGTAAGACCGAGCTGGCCCGCGCGCTGGCCGCCTTTCTTTTCGATACCGAAGATGCGCTGGTGCGCATTGATATGTCGGAATATATGGAGAAGCACGCCGTGGCCCGGCTGGTGGGCGCGCCGCCTGGCTATGTGGGCTACGAAGAGGGCGGGCAGCTGTCTGAGGCAGTGCGGCGGCATCCTTACTCGGTGGTGCTGCTCGACGAAGTCGAAAAGGCACACCCAGACGTTTTTAACATTTTGCTGCAGGTGCTCGACGATGGTCGCATCACCGACTCGCAGGGTCATCAGGTCGACTTTCGCAACACCGTGATCGTCATGACCAGCAATATCGGGAGCGAGCACATTCTGGATGTCTCTGGCGACGATACACAGTACGAAGAGATGCGCAAGCGGGTGCTGACGGCACTGCGATCGCACTTCCGGCCCGAATTTCTCAACCGGGTTGACGATCTGATTCTCTTCCATCCGCTGAGTAAGACAGAGCTGCGCTCGATTGTCAGCATTCAGCTGCAGCGGGTCTACAAGCTGCTAGCTGAGCAAAAGATCACGCTGAAGGTGGCCGATGCAGCGATGAACTACATTGCCGAAGCTGGCTATGACCCCGTCTACGGGGCGCGACCGCTAAAGCGCGCCATTCAGCGAGAGCTTGAAAATCCGATTGCCACCAAGATTTTAGAAAATGTCTTCACGGAGGGCAGCACGGTCCTGATTGACCTGATTGACGGCAAGCTGAAGTTTCAGGTCAAAGGCCAGTCAGAAACTGCCGAAGACAAGACCCCCATGATGCTAGGAACTTAGGCTTAAAAGCCTGCCTAGGCATCTAGCACTTGCTTAAAGACTTCGTCTGTGATCCACTCAGCGCCCACTTTAAGGTTGCGAACCGGCGTGGGCAGCAGGCTCAAGTAGGTCGCATGGCGAATTAGATGGCCGGGGTAGCCTTTGACCTCAAAGCGATTGTAGAGTTCAGCCGCGCCGGTCTCCATGCCGAGCTTGAGCAGCGTACCGCGCAGCGAAATGTCTATGGGCTCTGGCGGCTTGCCTTTGCTCATTAGGGCTAGGTTACTGGCGATTGCCATCCCCTGCTGGTAGGCTACCTGGGCAGTCGCAGGCCAGGGACGAGCGGCCATCACCGCACAGTCGCCCCCTGCAAATACTTCTGGATACTCAGGCAGCTGCAGCGTTGGCTCAGTCCGCAGGCGACCCCTGCGATCGCGCTGTGCTACCGGCAGCGATTGAATTAGCGGATGGAGGCTATTGCCGGCCGTCCAAATCACTGTTTCGGTTTCAATAATGTGGTTTGCGCCATCTTGATAGTAGTACAGCCGCCCGGGCTCAACTGCTTGTACCTCAGCATCCAGTCGCAGGTCGACGGCAATTCTGCGGTTGCCCAGAGCGGCTCGGGCGATCTCCCGCAGCTGTTCACTCCTAACGCCCTCAAGTATTTCTCCATTTCGCTGCAGCACAATAATCTCAATATCGCAGCTATCGCCGTCAAACCGGTCGTACCACTGCGGCAGCAGATCCGCTAGCGTAGCCGCGAGCTCTATGCCCGATGGCCCTGCGCCGACAAGCGTTACCGTTAGCTGTGCTGCTCGCTCTGCACCGGTTGGAGACTGGGCAGCTCGCTGCAAGCACTGCTGCAAATGCCGCCCTAGCGCCAGGGCATCGTCTGCCTGCCGAAACTTGAAGGTGTTGTCCTGTGCGCCTGGTATGCCAAAATAGCCCGCAGTTCCGCCAAGGCCCAGCACCAGATAGTCGTACGCATAGCCAGAACCGTCTGAGAGCACTACCTGACGATTCAGCAGATCAACCTGCTGAATTGAATTGCACACAAAGCGAACGCTGGTGTCTGAGAGCAGATCGTCGTAGCGTGGCCAGGCCATATCCGCCTCAACCTCGCCGCTCAGCAGATCGTAAAGCAGCGGCTTGAAGACAAATCGCGGACTTTGGTCAATCAGCGTCACGGGCAGCTCACAGCCCAGTCGGCTCAGCTGAAGCGCGGCAAACAGGCCAGTAAATCCACCGCCGGCAATTAAAACAGAAGGAGAAGAAACAGTCATTAAAGTATAGTCGACAGCCAAGCATTGCTGCTGGCAATGGCGCTTAAATCAGTAAATTGCTCATATTTTAATAAAAGTTTACAATTTGACGCCTATCTCTTTAGGTAGAAAGACGGAACGCCTATCTGAGACCATCTGAGATACTGCCTGAGGATCGCTAGGGATTTGCTCGAACGAAAATGAAAGACCCGCAGATCGAGTTTCGACGCCGCTCAACTCTCCAAACTGGTAGGTTGAGTGAATCTGAGAGTGTTGCTGCTCATTTCGAGAGAGAGCCGACAGCACTGCTTTCTAGCTCAGGATAGATTCGCAGAAAAGAATTCTCTCGGTACTGTGTAACCGTAAGTTGAAATGCTTCGAATTGACAGTTAGCAAGGAGGCTGAATTATGGCTGAAGATAAAGATAAGATGGAAACAACGCCAACCGCTTCTGGTGGTAAGCAAACGCCGCTAGAGCCGGGCTCTCGCAGAACAGGGCAAGGCTCCAATACGGATACTCGCTCCGGAGCCGAAGCCGAAGCCCCTGGCGATAAGAATGCCGACGTGCCAGGCGATCCTAACCAAGGCACCGAAGCTCGCTAGTATTTAGCTCTTCGCGTCTTCGCTATTTTCAGCATGTGTTTTTATCATGCGACAGAGCCCGCCTGAGCTTCAGGCGGGCTTTTGCAGCTGGTCTGATTTGCGCTCCTATTCCGTAAACGGATAGATCTCTTGCGCAATCAGGGCCGGCTGCCCAGTATATTCAGCAGCTATCAGATCCCTCAACGCAGCATCCCACTGCAGCTCGTATTCTTGCTCCAAATTCTCAATCGAGAAGGGTAGCAAAATCCCTGAGACAGCAATCACATTGTCTTCTTGAGCGACTTCAGGCACTGCGCCGACGACCAGCAGCTCGCCTGACTCAAACAGCTGGTCTGCCTCCAGAGAAAACGCATCCGGGGCATAGACCGTCTCAATTTCCCCATCCACGACAATGCGCTCACCGTAAAAGGCTGTGGGATCTTCGGCAACCGTTTCAGCATCGGGGGCCAGCGCTATGTAAGAGGCAACCACAACCGGCTCAGCCTCGTATTCCACATACAGCTCATCGTCTAGATCGAGCTCGTAGGTTTCCTCGATGGTTGCTAGCACAAACTCTTGCACCTCGCCCACAACCCACACATCCACCGCTTCATCTTCAGGCACGGTATAGCTGGTACCAGTCGCATTAATCACAAGCACCGCATCATCTGGAAATAGCGTATCTTCTCGCAGCGTGAAGGCAGCGCTGTCAACCTGCTGCTCTACATCGCCTCTGAGCGTTACCCGCTGGCCTAGCAGGCTGCCGGGCTCTTCTGCCACTTCTTCTACATCGAGCTCGGCTTCATTCGTAACCAGCTCGTCTGGCACCTCATCCGAGCGACAGGCCGCGAGGCTCAGAAGCGCGATCGCAGCCAGGCCACCCATCGCCCAGCGCCTTAGCCAGTTCGGTCGTGATTGAGATTTACTCATCGCGTTACTCCTCAAACCAATAGGATATGCCCTCAGACATACTTTAGCCGGCTGCTTCCGCTGCTGCCGTCTGCCTAAGTAGAAGATTTGATTTCTACCTAATAGTAGATTTTTAGACTGGTGGACCCGCTTGAGCTGTAACTTCTATCCTACGGTCCAGGTGAAAGCGGTCGTTATTGTTTACGCTGCGGAAGAAAGTTTCAGTGTTTAAGCATAGAGAAGGTAGAGATTAATATGGCTGCAGCGGGTTTACAAACGCAGGACGAAATTTTAAATGCTTATAAGCAGCTTTCAATTGGCGAGCGGCTCACGCTGCTTTGGCTGGTCTATCAGCGCGTGGGGAACTCTATCGCGCCCGATATCCCCGATACTGCCTATTCACAAGTTGGCTATCGCCTGTGCCAGCAGGTAGAGCAGCTTGACCAAAACACTCAGTATGAAGTGATGCAGGACATGCTAGCCGGACATCAAACTCGCTTTAGCAACGAATATAGCGGGCTGAAGGGCAATCATCGGCTTGCATTTTGGTATGACGTTGCTAAGAGCCTGCAGCGTAAAAATATAGCCCCTGTCTCGACCGAGGGCTCAGACGAGCTGCGATCGCTCCTACAGTCCATCGAATCGCTGGATGCAGAGACGCAGGTCGAGCTGCTGCGGCAGATGGTCGCCTGCTAGCGCCGCTTGCCCGACTCAGGCTATCGGATATTGGAAAGCCTAAGAAAAAGCGAAGACTTGCCTATTGAGGTGGGCAGTCTTCGCAAATGAGAGTAGGAGAGAGAAGCTCGATGCAATATCAATAAGGCTTCGTTGACAAGACTTCGTCAACAAGGCTTCATTAACGCCGCGTTAATGGCAAAGCCTACTTTTCAATCTTGGGAACGATGTCTGGACGCTCCTTATCTTCCCAACCAGCCGGGCGCTTAGAGTTATACCAGGCAATTGAGCCAATAGAGACAGCAGCCGCGAATCCTAACGCCACTACCAAACCCAAAGAAATTGAATATGGGGCTGAATCAACAGCAATGTCTATTAAAAGCTTCATATTAACCTCAATCTATTTGCACTCTGACCGCTAGTGTAGCAGAGCGTATTGTTTGATTTCTCTGTCATAGGATGAAAGTTCATCTTTCGCAGGGCAGGTTTTAGACAGCTGCGGCTAAGTGATATACCCCATCAGCCCGGTTTCGACTTCGCTCAACCTGCCAGTTTTGATTGAGCAGCGTCGAAACTCGATCGGCAGGTACTGCATTTTCGAGCCAATCCCCTTACGCTGCCGCCTAAACCCTGCGCTCAGCAGCTGCCTAGGTTATATCGTCGGCGATCTCATCCGTCTTAGCTGCCATGATGAAGTCGTTTTGATGCAGGCCGCTAATGGCGTGGGTCCACCAGGTGACGGTTACTTTACCCCATTCCGTTAGCAGGGTCGGATGGTGGCCTTCGGCCTCGGCTGCATCGCCTACGGCCTGCGTAAAGGCCAGCGCCGACTGAAAGTCTTTAAACTCGTAAGCGCGTCGCAGGCGCGATTCGCCCTCTTCTTTGATCAGATTCCAGTCTGGCACCTGCTGCTTCATCTGCTCAATTTCTTCCGAGGTGGCCGGAGAAGCTTCGCCGCTGCAGGGGGTGCATTTCTGTTGAGAAAGCGTCGTCATGAGATTG
>JAAHIA010000317.1 GCA_010671975.1 Leptolyngbya sp. SIO4C1
CCGTATTCCGAAAGCTGCGTTTACGAGTAGCTGAGGCAGGTACTGTATCAGGGACTTGGTCAATCATCATGGCTTGCTTCAATCGGCTCTCTTAATTTCGTTGTCTTTAGCTTAGAAAGCCGGTGTGACATTCTTGTGACACCGGCATGGCAAGTTAATGATGATTTTTGGCGCTTTATGTGTTTTTCGCCCCAACCGGCGCGGGGCTGCTAGCAACGGCTTGCAGCTCCTGCAGCAGGCTCCTTTGGGCGGTGATGGGGCCGGTGATTTCGCTGACCTGGCGCGATCGCTGCGTGCGGATCATGGCGATCTCGCTGGTGAGCAAAAAGCTGGTAAAGCTAGAAATCACAATCACCGGCAGCATGGCCGTGCCGGAGAGCACGCTGAGGATAATGCTGGTGCTAATCGGAGTTTTGGTCACCGCCACATTGACGGCCGCCATCAGGCAGACCATGCCCACGGTCGGATGTACCTGCGGTACCACCAGCGCGATCGCTAGGCCGACGTTTGCCCCAATGAAGAACAGCGGAAAGATAAAGCCGCCCAAAAAGCCAGAATGCAGGGTAAAGCTAATGGCAAACATTTTTGCGACTGCGATCGCCAGCAGCATGCTCACCCCTAGCGTCATGCCAGTTTCAATCACCGTGTGAATCTGCTCTTCGCTGAAAAAGAGCGTCTGGGGATAGAAAAAGGCAATCAGGCCGATTGAGAGACCACCCAGCGTAGCGAGCGGGATACGATAGTGCTCTAGCGGGGAGAGCAGGCGGCCCACCAGCCGAAATACATAGATGAACATCACGGCTACGCCGGCCCCGACCACCCCTAGCAGCAGCCCTTCTAAGAGATTCATCGGCGTCAGCGGCGGTACCGTTTCAAAATGGTAGAAGCCGCCAATGGTGATGCCGGTGCTAATTCTAAAGACGGCAAACGAGAGAATCGCTGAAATCACGGCCGGGGCAACCGCTTCATAATATTCTAGGCCGCGCCGATGGGGAATCTCTAGCGCAAAGATAGCGGCGCCAATCGGTGCTCCAAAGAAAGCACCTAAGGCCGCACTCATGCCGCAAAAGGTGAGTACCCGCACAGACGCCGTGCTGAGCTTGAGCGTATCGCCCAGCCAGCTGCCAAAGCTGCCATTGACCTGCACCAGTGGCGCTTCTGGGCCAGCGCTACCACCGGCGGTAATGGCAACCAGTGACGCAATGACCATGGCTGGCGTTTTGCGAATATCGATGCGGCCGGGCGTATGAATTTTGTCCACCACCTGGGCCATCTCACCCGGCAGACCCATAAAGTAGAGAATCAGGCCGACGCAAAAGCCGCCAGCTGTGGTGGCAATCCAGACGTAGTGATGGGTTGGCAGCCAGCTCGGAAAATAGGGAATGATGCGCTCGGGGAGCGTATGCCAGACCCCGTGCATCATGTTTTCTAAAACGAAATAGTAGACAGTTGCAACCAGTCCGCCCACCACGCCAATGGCAACCGAACACAGGATCAGCTGTGGATAGGTGAGCTGTCGGTCGGCCGCTTCGACCTCGGGATGATTGTTTGTTTCTGCAGTCGCAGTGGCTTGAGTAGTCAAGTTAGTCTCCTAGTGGTGTGGGGCAGCAAAAAGCAGCGCGTAGCTGCACTCGTTGAGCGCTGATTGGGAAAAATTGCTGACAGGTCTCCAGCAGCGCTGCTGAAGCTCACTGATTTCTGCTATTCAACGTAAGAGAGCGCCTCAGTCGAGTTAGTATCAGGCATCACAAACGAATGCACGCTATGAGAGCAGCGCATTTTAGCCATGCAGTTTCTGCAAACTGAGCCGTGCGGCAGCGGCTATGAGCTTCGTCCAAGCTTCGCTTTAATTCGCTTAATTAGCAGCGTGGCTTCCGGAATGCGCAGCGCGATCGCGCAGCCGCCAAAAATACCAAGACCGACTGCGCCGGCCCCGCACAGAATCAGCAGATTCACAAAAAAGCCCTGCGTGCCCAAAATTCTCTCTAGCCCCAGCCGAGCCCCCCAGGCCGCTGCACCGGCAGCCACGCTCGCCAGCAGCAGCAGCGCCACCGGCCGCGCCCAGTCCAGCCAGGGCAGCCCGTTGATTTTGCGGTCTAGCAGCACGAGCATGGCGACCATCGAAACAAGATTGACACCTACCGTTGCCAGCACCAGGCCCGGCGCGCCCAGCAGGTTGATCAAAATGTAGTCCAGCAGCGCATTGAGGAAAATATTCACAACGCTGATGCGAAAGGGCGTATCGCCGTCGCCTAGCGCATAGAACACGCGCACCAGCACGTCGCGGCCTAAATAAACAAACATGCCGACGCCGTAGGCAATCAGCACTGACGTGACGATTGCAGTGGCCTCTTCATCAAATGCGCCACGCTCATAGATCACCCGCACCATCGGCAGCGCCAGCGTCACAAACAGCGCGCTTAAAGGCAGCATGGTCAGCGCCGTCAGCAGCAGGCTTTGGCGAATTCGCTGCTTTAGCTCATGCCAGTGCAGCGGGTCGGCCAGGCGCGAAAAAATCGGCAGGAATGGCACCAAAATGACGTTGGAAATAATCCCTAGCGGGGTTTGAATCAGCAGGTTGGCATAGCCCAGCGCTGCCAGCGTGCCGGGAATAAAGGCGGCAAAAAACAGATCGGTATAGACATTGATCTGCATCATGCCTGAGGAGAACGTCGCTGGCCCCAGCACCTTGAGCACGTCCCGCACGCCCGAATCATGTATGTTAAACCGCAGTCGCAGCCGCCCGAGCCCGGCGTTGAGCAGCGCCGGCACCTGCACTAGCCACTGCAGTACGGCACCCGCCAGCGTTCCTGCGGCCAAAATAATGCCGCCGAGCATGGCATATTCGGCAGAGACAATCTGATCGCCGACCGTCAGGGCCAGCAGGCCTAGCCCGGCAACTACAGTCACGCTAGAAAACAGCGGACTGATCGAAGGCAGCCAGTACTGATCGGCAGCGTTGAGCGTGCCAAAGCCGATGCCGATCAGTCCGGCAAACAGCGCCATGGGTGCCATAATCCGCAGCTGTACCACCGCAATAGCGCGGCTTTCTAAGCCTAGACTGGTCTCGCTAAAGCCGCGCCCCAGCAGCCCAATAATCGGATCAGCAAAGACAACAATCAGCAGCGTGAGCACGACTAGCCCGAGACCCACCAGCGTGGTAATTGTTTCGACTAGCGGCGCAATGTCTTCTCGCTTACGCTTAGCGACAACGCTGACAATGGCGCTGTGAAAGGGGCCATTGATGCCGCCCAGCAGCACCAGCAAAAAGCCGGGAATGACGTAGGACAGCCCGTAGGCATCGGCTACTGGCCCTACCGCAAAGGCCGCCGCGATCGCCTGCTGGCGGACAAGGCCAAAAAGTTTGCTAATCAGGGTTGCGATCGCAACAATGCCGGCAATGCCAGCCAGCGAGCGTTTAGTCACAGCAAGCCATCATTCTGGGACAATACCCCATCGTCGGGGTAGACTGACCATTCGTCAATTCGGGCGATCGCTAACGCTAGCTAAAGTCCAAGCAGCTGAAGACGACCGGATCAATCTTAGAAGCCCAAGAAACGACGCCAGCTGATTCAAGCCTATGCCATTTGGTCAGTCAGCTTGCCTTCTGTTAGCCAGCTCTGCAAGCCGCTGGGCGCAGCGACTCGACCTAAAAAGGCGCGTAGCGGCTCGCCTTCAAGCACTTCTTGCTCTAGCAGATGCTGAGCCATCTCCTCTAGCAGCGCTCGATTCTCGGCTAGAATGCTCAGCGCCACGGTGTGAGCCCCCTCAACAATTGTCTGTACGGCCTGGTCGATCACGGCCGAGACCTCTGGGCTAATGGGACGGCGAGCGTTTTGCCAACCTTCCAAAAATTGCTGCTGCACGCGCTCAAAGGCAACGGGGCCCAGCTTGGTTTCCATGCCGTAGAGCGTCACCATGCGCTCAGCGAGGTCAGTTACCTTTTGAATATCATCGCTGGCCCCGGTCGAGACCTTCTGAAAAACGGTCTCTTCGGCCGAGCGACCGCCGAGCAGCGTGGCGATGCGGCCGCGCAGCTCATCTTCGGCCATCAAAAACCGATCTTCTTCGGGTAGCTGTAGCGTATAGCCCAGCGCCCCTACGCCGCGCGGCACAATCGAAATTTTCTCAACCTTGTTGGCCCCGGGCATAATTGAGCCGATGATGGCATGGCCGACTTCGTGATAGGCCACTACGCGCTTTTCTTCCGGATTCAGCACGCGCGACTTGCGCTCTAGGCCAGCCACTACGCGCTCGATCGCTTCACTGAGGTCGGCCATGTGCACCCGGTCGTGATCTTGTCGGGCGGCCAAAAGCGCGGCTTCGTTAATTAAGTTAGCCAAATCGGCACCCGCAAAGCCCGGCGTGCGCGCAGCAATTTTATCCAAATCGACATCTTCAGCCAGCTGAATCTTACTGGCATGAACCTGCAGAATAGACTTGCGGCCTAGCTTATCAGGTCGGTCAACCACCACCTGACGGTCGAAGCGGCCTGGCCGCCGCAGCGCCGGATCGAGCACCTCAGGGCGATTTGTCGCTGCCACGATGATGACTCCGGCATTGGGCTCAAAGCCATCCATTTCAGTCAGCAGCTGATTCAGCGTTTGCTCTTGCTCATCGTTGCCGCCAGCCAGCGAGCCAGCATTGCGCCGCGCCTTACCCAGCGCATCGAGCTCATCGATAAAGACAATGCAGGGGGCCTGCTGCTTGGCTTGGCGAAACAGATCGCGCACGCGGGCGGCCCCGACCCCGACAAAGAGTTCGATAAATTCAGCGCCTGAGATACTAAAAAACGGCACGCCTGCTTCGCCAGCGACGGCGCGAGCCATCAGCGTTTTGCCAGTGCCAGGCGGCCCAATCAGCAGCACGCCTTTGGGAATCACCGCACCGATGCGGGTGTATTTATCAGGATGCTTGAGAAATTCAATAATTTCCTGCAGCTCAGTTTTGGCTTCATCGACGCCGGCCACATCGTCAAAGGTGACGCCAGTATCGCCTTCAGCATAGATGCGGGCTTTGCTCTTACCCACAGTCAGCGCTGCCGAAGCCCCGCCCTGAGCCCGACCTAACAGCCAAACCCAAAGCCCCACGAAAATCAGCGGCGGCGCTACCCAGCTGAGCAGCGTGCCCAGCCAGCCAAACCGATCGGGGGGCGGTGCCTCAAACGCAACGCCATTGTCGACGAGGAACTCGACTAGGTCGAAGTTGCCCGGTACCGGCGTGGTGGTGTAAATCTCATCCTCTGCCGCCTCAGCGTCGGCGTCTGAGGCGGCGTCTGAGGTAGCGTCTGAGGGCTCGGCAGCCGCTTCGTCAGGCTTGAGGCTGTAGCGAATTTTATCCGCCTGGATCTGAGCGCGCTCAACTTCTCCTGCCTCAACCTGGGCCAAAAACTGGCTGTAGGCAGTCTCTTTGGGACCGGGCCGCAGCAGCGGCAGCACAATCCAGTTGAACAGCAGCAAATACAGCAGCAGGTACAAAAAGCCTCGACCCACCTGTTTGGGATCGGGTTGCTGGGGGGTGCGATCGCGAGTTTCAACTGGCATAGCATCATGCTTGAGCCGTCAGGCCCATAGGTTAACCATACTAGAGGCTTAGCGCAAAGCAGGTCTTTCCGGCAACATCAAGGTTTCGATACATTCTGTCGCCACGTATCAATTCTTATTTTTGACTTTTGTTTTCCCCAAACTCTCCACAGGGTTTCCACAAGCCCGCTGCAATTTTCCACAGCTTTTCCACAGACCGCGACGAGAAAATCAGCCTAGCGGCGATTTTCAGGACCAAGCGTAAATCGCCGCTATTATGAGAAATCCCTCTTATTCTATTAAGTTTAGTTTAAAAAACAGGCTGAAACGCCGATTATTTCGTTGTACTATTCGCTCAGGTCA
>JAAHIA010000318.1 GCA_010671975.1 Leptolyngbya sp. SIO4C1
TGAACAGCCTGTTCGAACACCTCCAGCGGGCTGCCGCCGGTTCTGTCTTCAATCAGCTTAAAAGCGTCGTAGATGATGCGATGAGCCAAAGACTTTTTACCGCTCTCCATAATGCGGCGCACCATCATGCTCACCAAACGGCTGTTATAAACCGGATCGGGCGGCACAGTTCGCTTTTGGGCACTAGAACGACGAGACATTGGGTTAACCCTCTTCTGAATTTAAGAATACTGATGCTAAATATCCGCTCACGAACAGTCGTCACAACTAGCAGTCACCGTGAAGCCTTCGCGTAGCGTTGAAGACGATGAAAACTGATATTCCCCAATCAGCAGAAGCCGTTTAGCAAACTGTAGATAGGCGGATTATCAGCTGTAGTCACTAGAAAGTTAGCAACTGAAGTTGACGATGTGTTAAATCCGTTTGGCTACTCCTTCGGTTTCTTAGCACCATACTTGGAGCGGCCCTGACGACGATCCTTAACACCAGCTGTATCCAAAGTACCGCGAATGATGTGATAGCGAACACCTGGGAGATCCTTAACCCGGCCGCCGCGAATCATCACAACCGAATGTTCCTGCAAGTTATGCCCAATTCCTGGGATATAGGCAGTTACCTCAAAACCGGAGGTCAGACGCACCCGAGCCACCTTACGCAACGCGGAATTCGGCTTTTTGGGCGTGGTTGTGTAGACGCGGGTACAGACGCCACGACGCTGAGGGCAGCTCTTTAGGGCAGGAGATTTTGTTTTCTTTTTAGCTCGGTTGCGCTCACTGCGAATGAGCTGTTGGATGGTCGGCATACTCTATAGACGAGTGGTCTTAAGTTAAAGTTGTCACAAGGTTCGATGGTATCAATTTGACAAGCTAATTGTCAATTTATTTTTTAGAGCCCCCTTTAGAGCCCCCTTCAAGGCCGTGGTTGAGGTGGTCATCGGTGCTGAACGCCAGCCCGCATTGGCAGGTCGCGATCGCGGCCGGATTGTCAAAGCGAAAAGCGCCGCCCATCAGGTCTTCGGAGTAGTCAATGCGCAGATTGCTCAGGTGAACTAAATCGGCTTCGGCCACCGCCAGCGTCAGTCCGTCAAATTTAAAGCTGCGATCGCGCGCGCCCAGCGCGGCGTTGAATTCTAGAACGTAGGCCCAGTCGGCACAGCTCCCTGGCTGAACGGACAGGCGAAAGCAGCTTTCACGCAAGGACGTACGCTTTTGCTGCAAGCGGAGAATTTCACGAATCGCTGCAGGTGTGAGCTGAATCATGGCAGTGGCAGGCAACCTTGAACCTCAGTAATGTCATACTAGCGGCATTGGGCTTGGCCAGGCTAACTAATCAGCTGCAGCCCCAGTTTTAAGACCTGTTTCACAGCATTCGACCTGGCCTCTCACAAACTAAAACGCAGAGATGGACCCATCTCTGCGTCGTCTATTCTGCGTCATTGATTCAGAGATCGCTACGCGCTGAGGCTGAGCTACTTGGCTGAGCCGTTGGCGCCGTTCGTGCGCGAATAGTCATCTTGGAAGCGAATGATGTCGTCTTCGCCAAGGTACTCGCCGTTTTGCACTTCAATCAGCACCAGCGGAATCACGCCTGAATTTTCTAATCTGTGGGAGGTGCAGGCCGGTACATAGGTCGACTGATTGGTGCAAAGCAAAATTTCTTGATCGCCGCAGGTGACTTTAGCCGTACCAGAGACCACAATCCAATGCTCGCTGCGATGATGGTGCATCTGCAGGCTGAGGCGATGGCCTGGCTTCACTTCAATCCGCTTGATCTTGTAGCCTTTGCCTTCTTCTAAAATAGTGAAAGATCCCCAGGGGCGGAGCTCAGTCGACGCGACACCGCTGCTGGCCGCGAGCGCTTCTGCTTTAGCCGGTGATTGGGACCGTTCTTTCGCTTGAACCATGACGTCTTCTCCTTAGACTTAGCATGAATGTGAGGACTGTGGGCTGAACCGTTAAGCGCAAGCTCCGAGGTTGGCAGTAGCCCGCAAGAGCAATGGCAAACAGGCGTTGAAAACAAGACTCTGTATAAAAAAATATTGAAAAGGATAGCGATGACTGAATGAAGCAGCTGAGCGCTGCTCAGACGGTGGCGGTCATAGATGTCCCATTGAACTGCTCAATGCTAACAACTCCTTTCGGTGAGGTCAGCTGTTTTCTTTTCAAAATACCAATTCTTTAAGAGAAGGTAGCCTGGCTTAAGGCAGGCTTTAAGGCAACTTTGATAGCTCAGTCGGCTAGAAACAGGCCCAGCCCATTGTGAACTCGCGCTGCCGTGCGCGGATCGCGGTTGAGCAGCTGACCGCTCAGATAGAGGCTAGAGGAGCTGCCGCCGTCTAGGTTAAGCGCCTGTATAGCGCCTAGCTGCTGCATAATCAGCGCTGTCTCCTGCAGGCTAGGCCCGCGACCGCCTACGCGATTCTGCATGGTCACTAGCAGCCATTCTCCATCGGCCGTTAGGCCAATGGCGCTGCGCGGCGCTTTGCCTTGAATAAAATTAGTGCTAAACCCTTCTGCCACAGGGTTGAGAACGATCTGTCGATTTTGAATCAGCAGCGGTCCGGCGCCTAGCACATGCGGATATTGCTCAAAGACGGAGGGCTGTGCATGGCGGCTGAGGCTGACCTGTGCTCCCGGCTGCAGAGCGGTCGCTGCCGTCTCGTAGGAGCGGATCACGAGCAGATAGCCGTCCGGGGGAATAGCTGCCGCATAGTTGCCCGCACCGTTGAGCTGCTGCTGCCGCACTACCCGCTGATCTTGAACCGTCACAATGGTTTCAGTGTCGGTCAGCGTTGTGTAGGTGGGTCCCCAGTCCGAGGTATAAAGGCTAATGCCGGCTTGCACGTAGCCGCTGTTGATTGTCAGTACGGGAAAGGCCTGCCCCGCAGCGGTCGTAATCACTTGAGAGAGTGATAGGCGATCCATCGCTAGGCGGCCGCTGTCGTCCCAAGCGATCGCACCGCGCCCTAAAATTGGTCCAGAAATCCAGCGGCCGTTATACCGCAGGGCACCTAGCGGCAGCTGGTTATTACGATTAAAGAAACCAGCGTTGATGGCGGCGGCTGAGTTCCACTGCTGCGCCATAGAAATCAGCGGCATAATGCCGGTAGCGGTAGACGCATTAGACCAGATGGGCAGCGGCGAAATAGCAGTTTGACGCGGGTCGAGCGCAAACGCATAGACTGGGAATCGACTGTCGCCGATGTTGACGTAGCGCTGCTGCCAGCGCAGCCCTTCTGCCCAGGCAACATCTAAGGGTTCTAGCTCATCCTGACGAAAATCGACGATTAGCCGATTGGGGTCTGAGAGGCTCCAGGTACGCGGTTTAACCCCATTGGAGACCGCTGCCGTCAGCACTGTCTTAGAGCCTGCTTGGAACAGCTGTAGCCGCTTTAGCCAGCTGCCAGGACGGGTTTCTAGGGCTTCAGGCAGCTGTTGAATGGCGGCATCTATGGTAATTTTGATGCCGCCTGGAATGGCCTCTACCTGCCAGGCAGCGGGCTCAGAGAGATCGATGACCACCCGATCGCCCCAGTCCTGCCTACCTTGACGAATGGCTAAAATCTCGCTGGGCCGCGTGGTAATTTCTAGAACGCCGCCAATGGTCTCAGCTCGCCAGCCGAGCCGGGCGGCGAGCGGCGCAATATCGAGATAGCGATAGTTATCGCTTAGCCAAGCCGGTAGCGTATCGGTGGAGATGGCATCGGTACCAAACCAGCTAACGGGCTGACGATTGGGGACAGATGAATTGCGCAGATCGATGCCAAAGCGGGTCACCAAATCGACATCGACAATGCCGATCTGATCGGAGCGCCGCTGCCAGCTAGCGCTGATGGTTTGCCCGTTGAGCTTAATTTGACGCCCAGACTGAACCCCTTCAGCCACCGCTTGAGCTACCGGTTCACTGGATACTAGCGGCGCTAGCGCCGTATCTTGGCGCGCTGAAGATAGCTCTACTGCTAGCTCAGGCGGTTTGAGCTGCTCAGGTATTCCTCCCACCGCATTGAGCAAGGCCCAGCTAAGCAGCGTGAGCGGTCCTAACTTGAACCCAGCAAACCTGGCACAGGCTGCACGAGGCCGATATTGTCGATACTGCATGGTCTGAGAAATCAGTGGCTACGGATGCGATACATTAGTATTGACTCAACTCTGCAATTAAAAGGTCTGATGCTACGGAGATTGCAGATATTTCTTCACAGTTGCTGGTAGCGAAAGTCTGTAGAAGCCTTTTCAGCTTAGTGAGCCATCTGCGCGATCGCGATTGCCAGTAGGACGCTTCCTGCAGATGGCACCAAAGCTATGGTCTGAGATATGGCTTAAGCAATGCCTTTGCAGCAAGGCTCAAGCTAAACAGCGAGCTAAGCAATATCAGTTTCTGTATCAGCCTTACCTTGACGTGACTCTGCTGTCACTCTAAGATAGCGATTCACCAGTACACAAAACTTAAGCAAACCAGCTCCAGATTCTGGCTTGCCAGCGGTAGATTCAAGGCCGCGTGGGTAATTCAGGTTTGTACGGCGGGCAACAGCCGCTGAATTAAGGTCTGCTTTCTGCTGCAGACGATGCGATTCAGCAGGGTTTTGATCGGCTGCGATTGGCTAGCGATTTTCTGCGGTTTCCGCTTGCAGAGAACCTTAATATTTGGCTCCTTAAGATTTAATTAATTGTCTATCCTTAAATTGTAGTGTGCTGTTTGAGACACCGATTTGCTCGGTAGCTTAGCAAAAACACTGGAGCTTGCCTGTCGGATTTGCCATTGGCCAATCTGTCTCAATCTGTCTTGGCAACTAGCTGTCTTAAGCGCTTGCCAAGTTTAACCGTTCATTGAACTTCAACCGTTTAGCGACTTTAGCAACCGTCTCAATGGGTAATACGCGCGTGACTCAACTTCAGCCAGCTCATTTAACTGTTCAAAATGATTTAGCACCGTCCGGTCCCCGATGGATTGAAGAGGAGCGCGACGCTTGCGGGGTAGGCTTTATTGCCGATCAGCAGGGGCGCGCTAGCCATCAGCTGGTTAACGACGCGCTGGCCGCGCTGGGGTGTATGGAGCATCGCGGCGGCTGCTGCGCCGATCAAGATTCTGGAGACGGTGCCGGCATCATGACCGCGATTCCCTGGCAGATTTTACAGGCCTGGGCCGATCAGCAGGGACTAGCGCCGCTGGTACCGGGACGAGTTGGGCTTGGCATGGTGTTTTTACCGCAGCAGTCTGACGCTGCCCAAATCGCTCGGCAAGAGTTTGAAACGGTGATTCAAGCCGCCGGCTTTACCGTACTGGGCTGGCGCACGGTGCCCGTTCAGCCAGAGACGCTGGGTGCCCAGGCGCGTCAGTTTCAGCCGCAGATTGAGCAGGTGATTTTGCAGTCCCCTGAAACGCTAGAGGCCACAGCCGCAGATCGGCTAGAGCGCCAGCTGTTTCTCATTCGGCGCGGGCTGCAGCGGGCGGTTGAGTGCGTGACTCAGTCGCAAACGCTGACACCAGAAGTCTTAGCCGGTCTGCAGGAGCTGTATATTTGCTCACTTTCAGGACGCACCGTGGTCTATAAGGGCATGGTGCGATCGCAGGTGCTCAGCCAGTTCTATCTCGACCTGCAAAACCCCGACTACGTCAGCCCGTTTGCCGTTTACCACCGGCGCTTTAGCACCAATACCATGCCTAAATGGCCGCTAGCCCACCCGATGCGGCTGCTGGGTCACAACGGCGAAATCAATACGCTAATTGGCAACATCAACTGGATGATGGCTCGCGAAGCCGATCTGTCGCACGAGGTTTGGGGCGAGCAGCTAGCGCAGCTAAAGCCAATTGTGAATGCAGAAAACAGCGACTCGGCCAACCTCGATAACGTCATGGAGCTGCTGGTGCGCTCGGGTCGCACGA
>JAAHIA010000319.1 GCA_010671975.1 Leptolyngbya sp. SIO4C1
TCTTGGCCTCAGCAGCCCGGAGTTCGATACCTACCTGCTGCTAATTGATGAATCAGGCAATCGGCTTGCCGAAAATGACGATGTCGCCGGCAGCACCGATTCTGAGATTGTAATGACGCTACCGCAAACTGGCACCTATCGCGTCATTGCCAATGCCTATGACGCAGCAGGCAGAGGCCGCTATCGGCTGGTTATCCGCTGAGGCCAAGCCAGGTAAAGAAATCCTGACCGGTCAAAAGCTCTAGCAGCAGCAGCGCTAAAAAACCAACCATCGCAAAGCGGCCGTTGATGCGCTCAGCATAGGCTGTCCAGCCAAAAGCAGGCGGCGCCTCTGAGGTCGTAGGCTCAGCTGGAGATACGTCGTCAGATTGAGTCATGGCTGTGGTTAAACTAAGAAAATAGCAGCTAAGGTAAGCGCGACTATGGGCGCAAAATTGCAAGCGCTCTAGGGCTATTTTGGCAGATTGCGATCGCTTCAGCATGCTCAGTATTCGCGTCAGACACGAGTGGCCCGTCAATCTTAACTTTGCCAGTCAGGGCGAGAGAGGAGCGCGAAGACCGCTCGCTGTAAACTTCTCCACGTTCCTGTGTCTCCCCTTCTTTCCTCTTCTCTGAGCAAAATTTCCCAGCTTGACGCAGAATTAAAAGCAGATTGATCCAAAAACCTTGGTAACTTCTGGTTAGATTCGCTTTAACATAGGCAGCGAATGCCGGCTGGTTTGTCGTCTGCCGATACTGCATTCTCAATCGTTATCATCTATCTACATTTCAATTCAGCTGATTAAAATCTGCGAAAGCAATCAGCAAAGGCGCTAGCTTTGACCTGCATAAACAGCCGCTATCTCACGCTTGACAATATTGATTTTATTTGTGCTATTATTCAGCTTTCATTTCGGCCTTATCACTCTCGATTATTTGAGATAGGATTGAATAGGAAATAAGCCCTTTGTTTTCTAAGCGAACTTTGCCTAAGAAACCACTTCCACGAATGAGCTAGATTTTTGTCTGTTATAATCAAGCTTTCTAATAAAAGGCCGGTCTTTGCAAAGCGAATCAGCAATGTCAATTCTGTTACGAGAAATTTGTTAGGCCGGTTAATCGCCGCTTCTCCACAGTCCCTTACTCCAATTGAACGTCGAAGAACCTTAATCCGATGGCTGATACAAAGATGGTTCCGCTTACGGGAAAAGCATTACTGCAGAAAGTTAAAGAGTTGAGCCACCTGCCAAAGCGGGAAACGGCGCGCGAATGTGGCTACTATAGTCTGACAAAGGACAATCAAATTCGCGTTAATTTGACTGATTTCTATGACGCACTTTTAGCCGCTCGAGGAATTACTTTAAGCCCCGAAGGAACGAAAGATGGTAGAGGTCGAGAGCCAACCTATCGCGTTAGCGTTCACAAGAATGGCCAAATTGTTATTGGCTCAACCTATACGCAAGAAATGGGCCTAAAGCCGGGTGATGAGTTTGAGATTAAACTTGGCTACAAGCACATTCATCTAATTCAGCTAGACAGCGCCAAAGACGAGGACCAGAACTAAGCAATTGACCTAAATTAGCCGCGAGCAACTGCTTCAGTTTTTGAACTTCTAATCGCTAATTTTTAGCGCATAGCTGCTAGTGAATCAGGTTTTCACTGGCAGCTGCGCTAAAAGTTTTGACGAGCTGTTCTAGTTGGCTAGCGAGGCGTGAGCGTAGCCAGTGTGACCGGATTGAGCGGTACCAGGCGAGTCTGCGCTCCCACAGCGGCTGAGCGCGCTAGGTTAATCTGCAGCAGCTGCGATCGCCAGTGCGGCTGCTCGGCTAGCCAGCCAGTCAGCTGAGCCAGGCTGTCGACGGTGGCAATGGCCGCCACAACCCGACCGGTCGGCAGCAGCCGCTGAGCGACCTGGCTTAAAATCGACGGCAGCTGACCGCCGCTACCGCCAATAAAAACGCGATTGGGAGCCGGCAGCGTTGCTACTGCCTCGGGGGCGCTACCCGCAATCGGGTGCAGGTTGGTCAGCTGAAAGCGACGAGCGTTTTGCTCAATGAGCTGGCAGCCAGCCGCTGTTTTTTCAACTGCATAGATCTCGGACGTGGGCGACAGTCGCGCCACTTCTACGCTGACCGAGCCGGTACCGGCACCGATATCCCAGATCACCTGTGCCGGCGCTAGGGCCAGCTCCGATAGCGCCAGCACGCGCACCTCGCGCTTGGTCATCAAGCCTGGCCGATCGGCAAAGCGGCAGAAGGCGCGATCGCTAATGCCTAGCAGCGGCAGCGGCTGCGGATCGGCCTGAGGCAGCTGGCGCAGCAGCACCACAACGGTCAGTGGCGCAGCCACCACCTCTGGCGTTAGCGTCTCTGCTGTAAAGCAGCGAACCTGCTCAGCCGCGCCGCCCAGATTTTCACAGACCCATATCTGATAGTCGTAGGGCAGCCCCAGATCGCGCATCAGCCCCGCGATCGCGCTGGGAGAATGCAGCGGGTCGCTGAGCACGGCAAGCTTAGCCTCGCCCCGGGTGAGTGCAGCAATCAGCGGCTCCCAGGCCCGACCGTGCACGCTGATCCAGCTGGCATCCTGCCACGGCAGCTTCAGTCGGCTAAAGGCCAGCTGCACCGAGCTGATCTGCGGATGAAACGTCAGCTGCTCAGCCGGCAGCGCGCTCAGCAGCAGCCGACCTAGGCCAAAAAAGAGCGGATCGCCAGAGGTCAAAATCACAATCTGAGGGCAGTCAGGCTGAGCCAGCCAGGTCTGTAGCTGCCTTAGATCCGCTTGCAAATCGGATAGCTCTCGGCGCTGAGCCGGATGGTCAGGGAAATAGGCCAAATGGCGAGCGCTGCCAACTAAGATATCTGCTCGCTCGATCTGCTGCTGCACCCCTAGGCTGAGGCCGCTAGCCCCGTCTAGGCCCAGGCCCACAACATGAATCAGAGACTCTGCAGCTGCCATGCTCAGTTTTGGGTGGCGGCCTGCCACGCCAGGATAAGCAGCGCATTCACAATCGCAGCCGCCACGCCCGAGCCGCCCTTTCTGCCCGCTACTAGAATTTGAGGCACCGTCAGCTCCGCTAGCGCTCGCTTGGCTTCTACCACATTGATGAAGCCCACCGGCGCGCCCACCACCAGCGCCGGCTGCGCTTGCTGCAGTTTGATTTGTTCACACAGGGCCAGCAGCGCCGTGGGGGCGTTACCAATCACATAGACGGCCTGCGGCATCTGCTGGGTGCAGCGCAGTAAACCGGTCTCGGTGCGAGTCTTCCCCGGCGGCGGCGAGTCGCCTTGCTCAACGGCGACAAGAATGGGATTTTGGCAGGTCCGCTGTACCATCCGGCTGATGCCCTGGGCCACCATGCCTACGTCGGTGACGATGGGGCAGCCCTGCTGGAGGGCCGCCGTTGCAGCTGCGATCGCGTTGGGGCTCGCCGTCAGCAGCGACTGATATTCAAAATCTGCTGTCGCATGGATCACGCGTCGGACAACAGCGTAAAGGTCTTGACTTAGACCGTGCGCCCCAATCTCTCGATCGATGACTGCGAAGCTAGCGAGCGTAATGGGATGGTCAACAAAACTGGCCATTGCTTCTAAGCCAGCGTCTCCACAGCGAGCTGAGCAAACAGGGGCTCGTCTAGTGTCTGAGCTTTTTCTGCAATTACCTGCTCCAGATAGGCCCGCAGACGCCGTCCCTGCGTTTCATTGGGCACATAGATTTGACTGCTCTGCTTAGTAAACAGCGGCGCCTCGGTGAGCGCTTGATAGGTGGCAATGTCGCGAGACTGATTGCTAATCCAAGGGCGATCGGCCTCGGTGGGCACCAGCCCCGGCGGCAGATGGCCCTCTAGCAGCGCCAGAACGTGTAGCTGACAGGCCTGCGTATTGATGCCTCGCTGCTCTAGCGCGTGCATGATACCGCTCACCGGCATGGGCTGATCGGGCAAAATTCGCAGCAGCTCCATCAGTAAGAAGTAGTCGCTGTACTGCTGTCGGGTAATGTCAAGCACCTGCGGATAGCGCGCCAGATTCACCAATCCATAGGCAATTCGGCTGCAGCTATTGGGCCGATCGCCAGCGTAGGTATCTTGAATGATGGTGGCGTTAGGAAACTTCTGCCGCAGCCAGCGCGCAATGGCCGGCAGCGATGCTGACCCGCCCGTACAAACCACCTGCTTAATCGCCTGGGTCGAAAGTCCCTGCTGGCTGAGTAAAACATTGAGGTGGCGATTGATTCGCTGAATATAGGCTAAGAAAATCCGACTTTCTAGATCGCGGCGCTTGATTACCCAGCGCTGCGCGCCCAAATCGAGCTGAAACTGATTCTGATGCTGCAAAATCAGCTTTAGATGGCGCACTGCCTCTAGCACGCTCTGGCCCAGCGGTGAGCTCTCAAGCCGCTGCTGCAGGCGGTGACGCTTCGCTAAGTCGGTCTCCCCTGCCTGAGGCAGCGCCAGCGTTTCTAGCGCTAAGCTTTGCCAGTCGGTGCTGGCGTCAGCCGGCAGATTGGCCTGCCACTGCCAGGTCTGATCGGCGGCGGCCGCATCTGGGCTGATGGTTTGCCGACTGCTGGGCGGGTGCAGCAGCTGGCAGAGAATATCTTGATCGATGCTGCTGCCAGCGTAAGGAAAGCTGCGCAGCGCAAAGTGGGCGTAGGTCAGCTCGCTTAGCTGTTTGGGCAAATCGACCAGCGCTAGCTCGGTGGTGGTAGCACCGCCGCTAATCACCAAGGTGCCGCCCTGCCAGTCGCAGTTGTAGAGGCTGGGCTGTCGCGCCAGCGTAGCCGCAATTGGCTCCGGCGGTGCCTGCGGGTCGGGCAGACCAGATAGCGCCGCCGCGATCGCATCTTCAATAAAGAAAATCTGATCGGCCTGCGGTACCAGACCGGCTGAGAGGATCACTTCTCGCAGATTCAAACTGTAGGTATCTGGCCAGTTGGTGGGATACCCCAAAATCACACCCTGCAGCTGGGCTAGCGCCTGTCGTAGCGCTGCATCCTCGAGCCCAATCGCTCCGCAGTGCAGCTGCTCAGCAGTATTGGTCAGACTGCCAACCAGCGCTTCTAGCGCCGTCTGTACCTGCTGCAGTGGAAAACTGGCCGTATCGGACCATTGCAAGATAGGTTCAAACCCCGCTTCTCCATCGACCGCATGCGGAATAGCAACCTTCATTAGCGGCTTTAGCTGCTTGAGCAGCTGCCCCGATGCAGACATCTGCGGCGGCTCGGTCTGCTCCCAGGCGGGTAAACCCACGGCTGTGATATCGCCTGAGGCCGTCATCCAGGCGGCGGCTGGCAGCCGAAATCGCTTATCGCTGGCCTCTACTTCATCCGGCGTCTGCCAGTAAAGCGGATAGACCTGCCCTAGCTGGCGATCGAGCAGCACGGCTGAGAGCCCGGTCGTCCCCACGTCGATGCCGAGAAACCAGTCTGGTACAGACAGCTCTTCTGAGGTCGACGCTTCAGCTGGCGATCCGGGCAGGCCATCGGCGGCCTCGGGCGCGCCCGCCTCGATCGAGTCTGGGGCAGCTGGCATGGCCAGGGCAGTCGGGGCCTGCTCAGGGGCCTCCGCTGCTGGTAGGTCAGCTTCGAGCCGATCGGCAACTGGTTCGTCCTCCGGTGTCTGCTCAGGCAGCTGCTCAGGCAGGTCCGGAATCACCGCTGATTCTAAAGAGGCCGCTTCAGACAGGATTGGCGTCTCGGGCAGCGACGACTCAGACAGCAGCGGCTCTTCTAAATCAGGATGCAGATCAAACAGCCAGTCGCGATCGCCAGCGCTGCGATCGCTTAGGTCGCTAGCGGTTTGATCGGCCTGATGGCTCCAGTCTGCCAGTGACTGAGCCAGCTCTTCTGAAACACTGTCATCTACAACACTGTCATCAACGCTGTCGTCTAGCGCGACGGT
>JAAHIA010000032.1 GCA_010671975.1 Leptolyngbya sp. SIO4C1
CAGGATCTTAGGTGGAAATTTTTCTGCCTAAGATCCTGTTTTGGGCAGATAGGTGGAACTATGTCCACCTAAGATCCCCATACGGGTAAATAGGTGGAATGGTTCAGTATAATCATCCCTCCGATTCCAGGCTGGATTTGTTTAGAGTTTATTTATCATCTCTTTCTAGGCCGCCTACTCATGCCAGCAGCACCCCGTCCGAAGAAACTGCTCGACCAGGTTAGGGACGCGGTTCGCTTAAAGCATTATTCCTACCGCACAGAGCAAACCTACGTGCAATGGATTCGTCGCTACATCCTGTTTCATGACAAGCGTCATCCCCAGGAGATGGGTGTTCCTGAAATTGAAGCTTTTCTTACCCATCTGGCAGTACAAGAGCAGGTGGCGGCCTCCACCCAAAATCAGGCATTGAGTGCCCTGCTCTTCTTATATCGTCATGTTTTGCAGCTACCGCTGGATGAGCGGATTGATGCTATTCGAGCGAAGGCTTCCCGTAAGTTGCCAACGGTTCTGACTCCGGAAGAAGTCCGGGCCGTGATCCAGCACATGTCAGGAGTCCATCGATTGATTGTGCAATTGCTTTATGGCAGCGGCTTGCGGCTGCGGGAGGCGATGCAACTCCGCATTAAAGATTTGGATTTTCCCCAGTCTCAGATTGTTGTGCGAGATGCTAAGGGCCAAGAAAGCCGACTCACGATGTTACCCAGCAGCGTACAGATGCCGCTTAAGGAACACCTACAGCAGGTCAAGCGCATGCATCAGCAAGATTTAAACCTGGGATATGGAGCGGTGACGTTGCCTTTTGCATTAGCTCGCAAATATCCGAATGCCAATCGCCAGTGGGTCTGGCAGTTTGTCTTTCCTGCCTCGACGCGATGTAAAGACCCTCGCAGTGGCGCGATTGTGCCGCATGTTTTGCCCGATTTCCCTTATCCAGCGCCTCCGAGATATTCGCCCCAATTAAATTTGCCGTCGCTGACTGCTGCTGCTGCTGCATCAACTGCTCATAGCTGCCTGACTCCAGCTGACTCTGATGGCTGACCATGTCCGTCAAATTTTTCATCACGTCCTGGGTCACGTCCAGCGACTGGGCTTCCTGGGACTTATCGGCAATGGCACTCAACGCCTGCTTTGCAGCATCTATCTCCTGCTTCATCGCTGTCTGTCCTTCTGTTCCCAATACCGAAGTGGCCATACTGCGGGCACTTTCCCGATCCGAGGCATTCGCCAACGACTGCTGCAATACCACCGGGTTCGCGTTGAAATTATCCAGCCGTTGCGATTTCCCCGTCGCCTGCCCCGTCACGTCTCCCATCAGCTATCAGCAGCAGGCAAATCCAAGCGGATGTCACATAGATAGCCATCCGGCAAACTCCGCCACAGCCGGTAAAGCGTACGCATCTCACCGTTCTGCAACTCCACCGTCAGCCGCTCTCGCGTCTCTATCTAATCGCCACTGAGCAACCGACTCATCGACAGTGGCTCCTGGCGCACAATCCGCCTGACCTTTGCCAGAGCCTGCCAACCACAGGTCGGAGCCAACGACTCACTTGCCTACACCTCCGTAATAATTGCTTCTGCATCTGCGGATAGCCCCTGCGATCGCACCAGCAAAATTTTAGTACACTGGAACTCACGAGGTGAGAGCCAATGGTCAACGCAACCCCAGCCATAGCCACTGATACCTGGGTAGAAGCTACCTGGGACGAATTTTTGACGCTGACAGACCATCCCGACCTGGAGAAAGCCGGTTTTCACTACGACCTCGGCTGGATGAGATCTGCATCACCGAGTTGAGCCATAACCAAAGATCGAACGGCTTGTCAGCTATCTCTTGTCAGCTATCTGAGTCATAATCAAAGTCGCACTGACTATCGCTCCTATCGTGAACAGGGGCTGATGATAGGCTCTGGCGTTGTCGATTCTAATCGGCGGATTGTGACTGTTCGATTCAAGCAATCGGGCATATTCTGGTCGAAATTTGGGGCGAGGGTGGGGCGGGCCGAAGCGCCCCGCGCAGAATACTCATCATTTGCCTGAATATTCGTCTTAACAATAAAAAAATGCCCATCCGCATCTACGGTAACCGCTCCATCAAAACTCTCCCTGGCCAAACCACGCGCCCTACCCCAGCCCGCGTCCGCGAAGCCCTCTTCAACATCTGGCAAGGCCGCATTGTTGACGCTCGCTGGCTCGACCTCTGTGCCGGCAGCGGCGCAATGGGGGCAGAAGCGCTCTGTCGCGGTGCGAGTAGCGCAGTTGGGATCGAGCAATCTAGCGCCGCCTGCCGCATCATTCGCCAAAACTGGCAAACCGTCGCCCAGCCAGAGCAGTCATTTGTAATACTCAAAGGCGACGTCGTAGCGCAGCTCAAGCGACTGCAAGGCCAGCAGTTCAACCTTGCCTATTTCGACCCACCCTACGCTAGCGGACTGTATCAGCCAGCGCTAGAGGCGCTAGTGGCCCTGCTGAGCCCCACAGCTGAAGTTGCCATAGAACATGACCCGGCTTTGTGGCAGGCCACCGCACCTAAAGGTCTAGCAATCGTGCGCCAAAAACGCTACGGCAGCACGCATTTAGTATTTATGGCACCTGAACAAGGGTGATCGACTGCGCTCAGCTCGTGCCGCCTATCACCGAGCTCCATACCTACGATAAGTATTTACTACTGCTCAATTCCCAATTTTGCGGCACAATAAATACTAAAGAAACATAAATGTTGTTAAAGTCATTTTAAGCAAGGCGCACATAGAGGAAGTACATAGAGGAAGTATCGGATGGTTGTAGCAGCTCCCAAAACCGAAAATCGTTTGACCACTCAAATCGCTGCGATCGCAGCGGACACCACGACAATCCGCTCGCTTGATTGGGATCGCGATCGCTTTGATATTGAGTTTGGCTTGCAGAACGGCACGACCTATAACTCCTATTTGATTCGCGGTGAGAAGGTAGCGCTGGTCGATACCTCGCACGCTAAGTTTCGCCAGCTGTATCTCGATGCGCTGAGGGGTCTGATTGACCCGGCTGAGATCGACTACATCGTGATCAGCCACACCGAGCCGGACCATAGCGGTCTGGTCAAAGACGTGCTAGCACTAGCGCCGCAGGCAACGGTGGTTGGGGCTAAGGTGGCGCTTAACTTTCTAGAAGATTTGGTGCACCAGCCGTTTGAGCGACTGCAGGTGAAGAGCGGCGAAACGCTGGATCTCGGCAACGGTCACGTGCTGGAGTTCGTCAACGCGCCGAATCTGCACTGGCCCGACACCATTTTTACGTTCGACGCTAAGACCGGTATTCTCTACACCTGCGATGCGTTTGGGGCGCACTTTTGCAAAGAAGATACCTTCGATGAAGATCTCGAAGCGCTCTCACCCGACTTTCGCTTTTACTACGAATGTCTGATGGCCCCGAATGCCCGCTCGGTGCTGTCGGCCATGAAGCGAATGGATAAGCTAGAGGGCATCAACACGATTGCCACGGGCCACGGGCCGCTGATTCACCATCACCTAGAGGAGCTAACCGGCCGCTACCGCCGCTGGAGCAACGAAAAGAGCGAATCAGAAACGCTGGTCGCCGTATTTTACGTGTCTGACTATGGCTATAGCGATCGCATCTCTCAGGCGGTTGCGCACGGCATCACCAAAACTGGCGTTGCAGTCGAGATGATCGACCTGCGCTCGGCCGATGCTCATGAAGTGAACGAGCTAGTGGGGCGCGCCAAGGGTGTTTTGATTGGCATGCCGCCCTCGTCGGGGCGCGGCGCGAAAGAAACCCAGGCAGCGCTGAGCACCATTTTGGCTGCCGTCAGCGATAAGCAGATGTTTGGCCTGTTCGAGTCCTACGGCGGCGACGACGAGCCGATCGATACGCTGCAGACCAAGCTGCAAGATCTAGAGCTCAAGCCGGCCTTTGACCCAATTCGGATTAAAGATACGCCCTCAGAAGCTACCTATCAGCTCTGTGAAGAGACTGGCGTGGACGTGGGCCAAAGCCTAGCCCAGGCCAAGAAAATTAAAAAGCTCAAGTCGCTCGATGCCGACCTGCAAAAAGCGCTAGGCCGCATCAGCAGCGGACTCTATATTATCACTGCCCAAAAAGGCGAACTCAGCAGCGCCATGCTCGCCTCTTGGATTTCACAGGCCAGCTTCAAGCCGCTCGGCTTCACCGTGGCGGTTGCCAAAGACCGTGCAATCGAATCGCTGATGCAGGTAGGCGATACCTTTGTGCTCAATATTTTAGAAGAAGGCAATCACCTCGACCTGATGAAGCATTTCCTCAAGCGCTTTGCCCCCGGTGCCGACCGCTTTGCCGGCGTCCGCACCCGCCCCGCTACCAACGGCTCGCCCATCCTCGCTGATGCGCTGGCCTACCTAGAGTGCAAGGTCACCAGCCGCATGGAGCTGAGCGATCACTGGCTGGTCTACTGCGCCGTTGACGATGGCAAAGTCTCAAAAGACGAAGCCCTGACGGCCGTACACCATCGGAAGGTAGGCAACTACTACTAAAAGGATGAAGGCGAAAGAGTAGGTTCAATGCTGTCTTTCGCCTTGCGTTCCCTATCTTCTGTTCTCCGTCTGCTCTCTTTCCCTGACTTCCCATGACTACCACGACTGCCAAAAAACGCGACGTCCAAATCCTCCCCATCGCTGCGGATACGCTGGTGCTGCGATCGCGCAGCTGGGAGCGACTGCGATTTGAGATTGAGTATGCGCTAGAGAAGGGAACGACGGCGAACACCTATCTGGTACGCGGCGACAAGGTGGCGCTGATCGATCCGCCGGGCGGTTCGTTTACGGAGATTTTTCTGACGGCGCTGCGCGAGCAGATTGACCCTAGCCAGATTGACTATGTGGTGCTGGGGCATACCAACCCCAACCGGATGGAGACGCTGCAGGCGCTGCTGGAGATCGCGCCGCAGGCGACGATTGTCTGCTCGAATCCGGGTGCGATCGCGCTGCAGGCGGCGGAGCCCAAGATTGAGCAGCCGACTCAGGTGATTAAGACAGTAGGCGATACGATTGAGCTGGGCCAGGGCCATCAGCTGACCTTTATCCCGACGCCGACGCCGCGCTGGCCGGATAGCCTCTGCTGCTATGACCCCTACACGCAGGTGCTCTATACCGACAAGTTTTTTGGCGCGCATGTCTGCGGCGACCTCACCTACGACCTAGAGTGGGAGGCGCTGCTAGAGGACCGGCGCTACTATTTTGACTGCCTGATGGCCCCGAATGCCAAGCAGGTGGAGACGGCCCTAGAGAAGCTGGCCGACTACCCGGCGCGCATTTACGGCGTCGGTCACGGCCCGATTGTCTACTATGGGCTGCATCAGCTGACGCAGCAGTATCAGCAGTGGAGCGCGCAGCAAAAGGCGCAGGAGCTGTCGGTGGTGCTAATCTACGCTTCGGCCTATGGCAACACGGCGACGATTGCGCAGGCGATCGCGCGCGGCGTCACCAAGGCGGGCGTGGCGGTTGAGTCAATCAACGCTGAGCAGACCGACCCGGCTGACATCAAGGCCGCTGTTCAGAAAGGTGCGGGCTTTATTATGGGCTCGCCAACGCTGGGCGGCCACGCGCCGACGCAGATTCAAACGGCGCTGGGGATGGTGCTAGCAAACGCATCGAAGACAAAGCTAGCGGGCGTGTTCGGCTCCTACGGCTGGAGCGGCGAAGCGATTGACCTGCTGGAGAGCAAATTTCGCGATGCCGGCTACAGCTTTGGCTTTGAGCCAATTCGCGTCAAGTTCAAGCCAGACGACAAAACGCTGAAGTATTGCGAAGAAGCCGGCACCGACTTTGCCCAGGCACTGAAGAAAGCCAAGCGGGCCAAGGCCCCGCGCACCCCAGCGAGCAGCGTTGAAAAGGCAATCGGTCGCCTGGTTGGCTCGCTCTGCGTGGTGACGGCCAAACAGGGTGGCGTAACGAGTGCGATGCTGGCCTCTTGGGTGGCGCAGGCGACCTTTAACCCGCCCGGCTTTACGGTGGCCGTGGCGAAAGACCGCGCAATCGAGACGCTGTTGTACCCTGACAGCGAGTTTGTGCTCAACATTCTGGCGCAGGGCAAGCATTTAGGCCCAATGAAGCATTTCCTCAAGCCGTTTGGCCCCGGTGAAGATCGCTTTGAGGGCATTGAGACCGAAGCCACTGAAGGCGGCTATATTCTGCAAGCTGCGATCGCCTATCTCAGCTGCCGAGTGCGGCATCGGATGGACTGCGGCGATCACTGGGTGGTCTATGCCACGGTGGAAAGCGGAGAAGTCCTAGATGACAATGCCAAAACAGCCGTTCACCACCGTCAGACCGGCACGCATTACTAACATCAATAACTGGCCTAGATAACACTTTTGCTTAGCGGCTGAAACAGGCGCAGCTCACGGGTAGCGCTTAGTTGAATTCTCTAGCTAGAGACCGGCGAAATATGTTACCTGTAGGGATATTTCGTCGATAATAAGTCTATTTTTTTGCTCTATGCCAGTTGCGCCTTATCAGCCCGATCTATTTGAAAAGTGCAAGGAAATTTATCAATTCTTATCGGGGTGTCAGCGAGCCGCAGGGCAGTCTCAGCATTCTAAGCTGGCGAATATCAGCTTTCGGCTGCCGGCGATCGCGCCCTGGCGAATTTTGGCGGCGCTCGGTCATACGGAGCAGGTGCAGTTTTACTATGACCACGTTGCCCAGCAGCGCTCGGTAGTAGGTCTAGACGCGGCGATTGCCTATCAGGCCGCAGGGGCTTCCCGATTCGCGCGGATTCAGCAGTTTATTCAGGTCTGGCGTAAGCGGGTGCTCTACGCCACTCAGCCACCGTCGGCAACGCTACGGTTTTTCTGCGGCTTTACGTTTTTTGCAACCACGACTGACAAAGCTTTTGCGCCAGCTCAGGTGTTTGTGCCGCGTCTGCAGGTTGCGACCGAGGCCGATCGGTCTATTGTCAGCTTTAACTGTCTGATTGACGATGCTGTCAACGTGGCCCGTGTGGCAGAAGAGATTGGGCAGCAGCTGCAGCAGCTCAAGGATCTGGCCGAGCAGCCCCCAGCTGCGATCGCGGACGCAGAGCGAGTCTGCAAAGTGGTGAAAGATATTGGCGACTTTGAGCAGGTGGTGAGTACGGCGCTGGCCGTCATTCGTCGTCAGGCAGTTCACAAGGTCGTGCTGGCCGAGCCGATGGAAGTGCTCTCGGCCACGCCGTTTAATCTGCCGGCTTCGCTGAGGGCGCTGCGCCAGTCGCATCCTGACTGCCACATCTTTTGTGTGAGCAACGGTCAGGGGCAGTCGTTTATGGGGGCAAGCCCCGAGCGGCTGCTAAGCATTGCCCAGAGAGAGCTGGTGACCGATGCGCTGGCGGGGTCGGCCTCGCGGGGCAGCAGTGCCGCTGTCGATCGACGTCTAGCCCAGCAGCTGCAGCAGAGCCGTAAAGAGCGCTACGAGCATCGGGTGGTGGTGGAGTTTATCGTGCAGCAGCTGCGATCGCTCGGGCTCACGCCGCAGTTCAGCCATCAGCCGCAGCTGCTCCAGCTTTTGAATATTCAGCACCTGCATACGCCAATTCGGGCCAGATTGCATCCTGAGACCGAGGCGCTAGAGATTCTAGAGCAGCTGCACCCGACCCCGGCCGTAGCGGGCCTACCGGGGACCGAGGCACAGCAGCTCATTCAGCAGCTAGAGTCGTTTGAGCGCGGGCTCTATGCCGCCCCCATCGGCTGGATTGACGCAGCCGGCAACAGCGAATTTATCGTGGGCATTCGCTCAGCGCTGATTCAGGGACGGCAGGCGCGGCTCTACGCCGGGGCGGGGATTGTGGCAGGCTCCGATCCGCGTCGCGAGCTGGCTGAAATTCGACTGAAGCTGCAGCCGCTGCTGGGTGCGCTGGTGTAGCTATGCCCCCCGACCTAGCTAAGTGCTTAGACTATCGCAACCTAAATACGCTCTGGGCCGCCGTCGCTGTAGAAACGCTGGCGCGACTGGGGCTGACCACTGCGATTATCTGCCCCGGTTCCCGCTCAACGCCGCTGACGGTCGCACTGGCCCAGCACCCGCAGATTGAAGCGATTCCGATTTTAGACGAGCGCTCAGCCGCCTTTTTTGCCCTGGGCTGTGCTAAGCGGCTGGGGTTGCCCACTGCCCTAGTGTGCACCTCTGGGACGGCCGGCGCTAACTTCTACCCTGCCGTGATTGAAGCCAGCGAAAGCAATGTGCCGCTGCTCTTACTCACCGCCGATCGCCCGCCCGAGCTGCGCGACTGCGCCTCTGGGCAGACCATCGATCAGCAAAAGCTGTTTGGTCACTTTCCCCGCTGGTACGCCGAGCTGGCACTGCCCGCCACTGCGCAGCTGGCCTATCTGCGACAGACCGTGATTCAGGCCTGGACGCGATCGCGCTGGCCCCAGCCCGGTCCGGTTCACCTCAACTGCCCGTTTCGCGATCCGCTGCCGCCGCTGAGCGACCCCACTCTGCCCCTGCCCCACCTCGATGAGGCTGCCTTTTTTGCTGCTGTCCGTCCGCCCACCTTACCGCAGCCGCAGTCTGAGCTGCCCTGGGATGTTTGGCAAGCCTGCGATCGCGGCCTGATTATTGCTGGCCCTACTGAAGTCACCAATCCCGAACGTTACTGCCAAGCCGTCAGCCAGCTGGCTAAGCACCTCGGCTGGCCCGTCCTGGCCGAGGGCCTCTCTCCCCTCCGCAACCACCAGTCGCTCAACCCGCACCTCATCACCACCTACGATATTCTGCTGCGCCACCCCCCCGCTGCCCTCCAGCCCGACTGCGTTCTGCAGCTGGGTCCGCTTCCTACCAGCAAACCCCTGCGCCAGTGGCTCGCCGCTATCCAGCCCCGCCGCTGGATTCTCCATCCCTACGCCACCAACCTCGACCCCCTCCACGGCCCGGCCCAGCACCTACCGGCAGCTGTGGCCCCCCCCCGGACCCCCCCGGGGCCCCCTCGGGGCTCCGCTTTCCTTCAAACCTGGCTCCACCGCGATCGCACCCTCCGTCACCGGCTTAACGCTTGCCTCACGGGCATCACCCACCGCTTCGAGGGCAAAGCTGCCTGGCTGCTCTCGCAGCACCTACCGCCGCAGACGCCGGTCTTCATTGCCAACAGCATGTCCGTGCGCGAGGTAGAAACCTTCTGGCAGGCCAACGATCGGCGGCTGCAGCCTTACTTCAGCCGAGGTGCAAACGGTATTGACGGTACACTCTCAACTGCTCTAGGGATAGCCCATCGCAGCCGCCCTAGCGTTCTACTCACCGGCGATTTGGCGTTTCTGCACGACACCAACGGGCTGCTGTTTACTAAGCAGCTAGTCGGCCACCTGACCGTTGTGCTGATTAACAACAGCGGTGGCGGCATCTTTGAAATGCTGCCGATTGCTCAGTTTGAGCCGCCCTTTGAGCAGTACTTTGCGATGCCGCAGGCGGTAGATTTGGCCGCGCTCTGTGGGGCCTACGGCGTTGAGCATGTGTTGATTCAAGACTGGTCGCAGTTTGTCGGTTGCGTTGAAACACTGCCGCAGAGCAGCATGCGGCTGCTAGAAGTGAGGTGCGATCGCAAACAGGATGCCCGCTGGCGTCAGCAAGTTCTGTTGGACCTAGCAAAAGCCGTCTCAAATCGCTAGTGTCAACTTGCTAGTTTTGAATCACTAACCGTGCCGCTTATGCAGACGCTTCTTCAATATCTTGAACCAGCAAATCACAGGCAGATTCAATCACATTTAGGCATTCTCGATACTCAAATAAATCGTTAGTTTTAGGCGGATTAATATCGTGAATTGAATGCCCAACATAGGCATGAAACGTATAGATTTTACCAGCCGTATCCGGCAGCTGACTAATCAGAGAAAACTTCTGCGCTCGGGTCATAGTCAAGATTAGCTGAGCCCAGATTAAAAGCTCCTCAGTTACCGGCTGTGCTCGATGCTCAAGCACAATCCCTCTCTCTGCTAAAACTGCGACTGCATTGGGGTCAGCAGCATTCCCTGAAACAGCAGAGATGCCCGCTGAACGCAGGTCTGCATTGCTATGATCTAGCTTAGACTTTAATAGAGACACAGCCATCGGACCGCGACAGATATCGCGATCACAGATGAATAGAATACGCATGTTTAGAGTAAAGGGGGCCTGCCGTTAGGCTACCATTTCAAATCGCTATCACCAATCACCGATTTGGCAGATTAATAAATATCAAAGATAGCGACTGTTTCTATCTGATCAAACCATATAAATGTCATGAAAAGCCAATTTAAAACTAAAATATTGTCCTGTTTGGCGCAATCAAACTGTTAGGCACAGCTTGATTAACAAGACATTAAATAAACAATAAGATCTGAATAAAATTCAACGATTGGGCATAGCGAGAGCCGCCGATCGACCCTCGCTATTTAGCCGCTGTTAGACCGCCATATCAAAAACCAGCAAGTCTGTCTCAGCCGCCTTACCTACTAGCTCAAGGCGCGGCTCGTCAACAACGGCTGCCCCGTCGCCGGCCGTCAGCAGCTGTCCGTTGAGCTCGGCAGCGCCTCGTGCCACCTGTACCCACAGCGCTCGCTCGGGCGCAGCGTGCGTCACGGACTGATCAACCGCCAGCATGGCAGCATACAGATCAACGGCCTGATGAATTTTGACCGAGCCCGCTCTGCCATCGCGCGACCCGACGAGCCGCAGCTGTCCCTGCTTTTCAGCGACTGTGAAATGGGCCTGTTCGTAGCTCGGGGTGAGCCCTGTTGTCTCTGGCAAAAGCCAGATCTGTAAGAAATGCACCGGCTCTGTCTGTGAGGCGTTGTATTCACTATGCCGAATGCCGGTGCCCGCCGACATGCGCTGCACATCGCCCGGACGAATCACGGACCCAGTTCCCAAGCTGTCTTTGTGCTCTAAAGCACCCTCCAGCACATAGGAAATAATTTCCATATCGCGGTGACCGTGGGTGGGAAACCCTTGCCCCGGTGCTACCTTGTCTTCGTTGATTACCCGCAGACTGGCAAAGCCCATGTGCTCCGGGTCGTAATAGCTGCCGAAGGAAAAGCTGTGGCGGCTGTCTAACCAGCCAAAATTGGCCACACCGCGCGCCTGAGCTGGACGAAGGGTAATCATGAGATAGCCTCCTTGAGCAATGCTGCGATCGCTCAGCGTTTACTACCTCCTATTATGGATTAGCTTAAATAAAACGACAATAGCATATTTGATTGACATATTGTATCCATAAAAGCGACAATAGTGCGATGGACAAGTTTGAGAGCCTCAAAGCCTTTACGCAGGTAGTCAAAGCCGGCGGCTTTGCGGCGGCCGGTCGTGATTTAGGGCTGTCGCGCTCGGCGGTGAATAAGCTGGTGATTAACCTTGAAACAGCGCTGGGCGTTCAGCTGCTGCATCGCAGCACGCGCAAAGTTGTGCCAACTGAAACTGGGCGAGCGTTTTATGAGCGCGGTTTGCAAATTCTGGCCGATTTAGCAGAAGCTGAGCGGGCCGTCACCCAGCTGCATGCGGCCCCCTGCGGTTTGCTCAAGCTCAATGCGCCAATGACGTTTGGCCGGCTACACTTAGCGCCGGCCCTGTTTGACTTTATGCAGCAGTACCCCGACCTGCAGGTGCAGCTGACGCTAGAAGACCGGCTGATTGACCCGATTGCAGAAGGGTACGATCTGGTGTTGCGCGTGAGCCAGCCAAACGAGTCAGCCAGCTTGATTACCCGTGCGATCGCGCCAGTAGATCTCAGACTCTGCGCGTCACCAGGCTATCTAGCGCAGCATCCGCCGCTGCACCATCCGCGAGATCTCAAACACCATGCCTGTTTGCACTATGGCTATACCCTAGCCGGCAATCGCTGGCAGCTTCAAGACGACTCAGGGCAGACCTACAGCGTGGCCATTGACAGCGTACTCTGTGCCAACAATGGCGAAGTTTTACGCACCGCTGCCCTCGAAGGGCTCGGCATTGCCCTGCTGCCAACCTTTATCGTTGAGGCGGCGCTAGCCGCCGGCGAGCTGATTTGCCCGCTGCCCCAGTTTTACCCCACAGCTTTGTCAGTCTGTTTGGTCTACCCGGTCAATCGGCAGCTGTCTGCCAAAGTGAGTCTGCTGAGCGAATTTTTAGCCGCGCGATTTGAGACTGCTGAGTGGGCCGCTCGTTAAAGAACGACCTGATGACTGCTTTGCACCTGCGTAATACGGGATATGTCAATTAGCGCCAATTGCTGAATCCGCTGGCTATGCTAAAGATCACAGGAGCCTGAGCAACCGGCTAAGGCTATTGCACCCATCGCGGCAAACATTTGCCAGTCAGCTGAGTGTCAGCTGACAGCCAGCGGCCAGCGACGGGTTACTATCGTGAATGCTCAAAACTCAGCAAAATTCAGAGAGCGGCTGATGTACCTCTATATGCAGGGTCGGCTATCGCTGAATCAGGTTTTAGTGCTCATGCAGCACCGCCTTTCAGCAGACGCAGCAGCCGATGTCTTAGATGTCCATACCGGCGACTCGCTCAATCATCCGCAGATCGGCTAGGGTATCAGAACTCCTCTTATCGGTGTGTTCTGATGAAGCCAACTGCTGTTCGCCCGACGCTGCCGCCCGTTAGCCTAGTTTTGCTGGCGATTGGCTCAGTGCAAATTGGCTCGGCCCTAGCCAAATCGCTGTTTACCGAACTGGGTCCAAGCGGCATGACTTTCTTGCGAGTGGTCCTTGCCGCTATCATTCTGGGGCTGCTGTGGCGACCGCAGTGGCGACCCGAAACGCGTCAAAGCTTCCGGACGGTCCTGGTTTATGGCGCAGTGCTGGCGCTGATGAACTTTCTGTTTTATCAAGCGATTGCCAGAATTCCGGTTGGCATTGCTGTAGCGCTAGAGTTTACCGGGCCGCTGGGGCTTTCTGTGACCAAGTCGCGCCGCTGGCTAGAGGCCGTCTGGGTGGCAATCGCAGCCGTTGGCGTGATTCTGCTTGCACCGATTGGCGGCTTTGAGCTCAACTGGCTGGGCATTGCCTTGGCGCTGGCCGCCGGCCTCTGCTGGGCTAGCTATATTTTGCTGGCGGCGCGAGTGGGTCAGCTGCTGCCCGGCGTTGAGGGGCTGACCTGGGCTATGCTGTTTGGCGCAATCTTGCTGCTGCCGGTGGGCCTGCAGCCGGCGCTATCTGCTCTGCAGCGGCCGCAGCTGTTTCTCATTGCCTCCGGGGTGGCGCTGCTGTCGTCGGTGCTGCCCTATGCGCTAGAGCTCTCCGCGCTGCGGCACATGCCGGTGCAGCTGTTTGGCGTGCTGATGAGCCTAGAGCCCATGGTGGCCGCAGTTGCCGGCTTTGTCGTCCTGGGCGAAACGCTGACGCTCAGGGCTGTGATTGCGATCGCGCTGATTTCACTCGCCGCCGCCGGCGCTTCGCGCTATCGAACGACGCCAGCCTAAGGGAGCCAGCTGTCAAAACCAGCTCCCTGCCTATTTCCCCTTCTACCGAGCCACCGTCTGATTCAGCAGCTCTGCGATCGCCTTGTGCTCAATCGGCGGTTCAGACATCACCATCTGGCGAGTGTCGGTGATCAGCCAGTCGAGCGCGGCGGCCTTCATGTCGATGGAAGCACCAGTCTTATCGACGCAGTAGCGGCCAAAGACCAGCTTGTCGACCAGGCGCACGCCCGAGCCAATGCAGGAATATTCAAAGATGACGCTCTTGTCAACGATGGCATCGCTGCAGATGCGGCAGTTGGGGCCGATCATGCTGGGGCCAACGATGGTGGCACCGTCTTCGATATGGGTTCTAGCACCAATGTAAACTGGGCCTTCGATGCTGACCTTATCCCAGTTGACTTTGACATTGAGCCCTGTGAAGATGCCCGGCTTAACTTCATTGCCAGGAATGCTCACGCCCTTGACCTGGCCCGTCAGCACGTCCTGGATTGCCTGCCAGTAGTCGGGCACTTTACCAATATCGACCCATTCAAAGTCCATGCTGATGCCGTAGAAGGGCGCATTGGCCGCTACCAGCTTTGGAAAGAGGTCGCCGCCAATGTCAAACTCTTGCCCAGACGGAATGTAGTTAAAGATTTCAGGCTCGAAAATGTAAATACCGGTATTGATGTCGGTGCTGAGCGCTTCTTCAACCCTTGGCTTTTCTTGGAAAGACTTGATTCGACCGTCGTCATCGGTGACAACCACGCCGTAGCTTGGCACCTGCTTGAGCGGCACCGATTTCATTACAATCGTTGCAATCGATCCCTTTTCGCGATGCTGTCGCACGGCTTCGCTCAGGTCAAGATCGATCAGCGCGTCGCCGCAGAGCACAATGAACGTATCGTCGAAGAAAGGCGAAAAATCTTGAATCTTGCGCATTCCGCCAGCGGAGCCCAGCGCCTGACCGACCAGTTCGCCATCCGGGGTAATATGCCCTTCGAACGAATAGGCTAGCTCAACGCCAAATCGCTGCCCGTCGCGGAAATAGCCCTCAATCTCATTGGCTAAGTGGCTAACATTGGCCATGACCTGATCAAAGCCATGCTGACGCAGCAGATCTAGCAAAAATTCCATCACCGGCTTTTGCATGATCGGGATCATCGGCTTTGGAATTGTGTAGGTAATGGGGCGCACGCGGGTGCCTTTACCGGCGGCCAGAATCATGGCTTTCATAAATGTTCTCTCTATAGTCTTTAACAGCGCCTAGCGTAGCGTCCATAGCCACTGGTTCTTCGTGGCGTTTACGACCACTGGTATGAACCAACGGCATTTATAGCCACTGATATAAACCAATGGCATCTATGGCCACTGATACTCAAGTGGCATCTATGGCCACTATGCTAGCAAAGGGCAGAATTAGTATACCCATGCCCATTCTGACTCTTCATTGACTGCTTACAGTTTCCGAACAAATATCGACTAATGTTTATGAGTCGTTAAGATCGGGAACCTTTAGTCAGGCAAAACATACGATGGAATATTGGGCAGTTCGGTTCCTGAATGACCGAGATAGCGCACCTTTAAATCTTGATAGAAAGCATCCTGGGCCAGTTCGACTTTAGACTGAGCAGATAAAAACAGCAGCCCCCAAAAGACGCCGACCTTCTCGTGGCGGTAGTCGGCTTCGCTCAGCTCGCTTTTAATCGGGCCGCCCAGCCCGTCGGGCCGAAACTGCGCCCAGTTTTCAAGCAGATATTCAAAGTCAATCCAGTCGACTAGGGTTTCTAGCTCGTCCCAGTAGCGGTTTAGGAAGTCTTCGAGCGCGTCGGCAATTTCGGATAGGTTTTCTTGGTGGGCTAGCTGCGCGATCGCGCGGACGGCTTTGCGCTTAGACTGCGGCTGCGGGCGGCTGCGGCGGCGCGGCGTAGGGTCAGCCATGGCGATCGCAATCGTCTCTAGCTGCTCAATCAGCTCCTGCAGCGTCACGTTGCGTTTTTCCGGTGGGGCGGCAACCGCGCGCCGGTGGATGTGCCGCTCTAGGTTGCGCGGCAGCTCGCCGACGATGATGTCGCTGGGCTCGAAGAAAGCTTCCTCCTCAAACTCAGCGGCTTCTTCAATCTCTGTGCGCACCAGCGTATCCGCTTTGAGCAGCACCAGCATGGCCGCATACAGAAATGCCTGGCCTGATTCAGACAGGTTCTGCTCGTAGGGCGAGCGACCGTCAGGCACCTCGGGCAGCGGCTTGTCCTTGAGGCTTTTAAGAAAGCGATCGATCACATCGATCACGTTCACATCCCAAGGGTCAATCTCGCCTTGCTCAGCCAGATCGATGAGAAATGCGATCGCGCTTTGCGCTAGAGAAAGCGACATGCCAGAGCCCTAAGAGTGAACACCCGGACTATAGCGTACTTTAGCCCGCAAATGCCTCGGAGTCCGTCTCTGCCTGCGCTTGAGAAGCTGGCAGCATGGGCTGCTGCTCGAGCTCCACGCGATAGCGCTCAACATCTTCCTCTAGCTGCTGAATCCGCAGCTCGCGCTGCTCGACCTGAGGGTTGATGTTGAAATAGCCCTGCACCTGCACCCAGACGCTAAACACCCAGGCCAAAATTGCCCCAACGCCCATGGCAACGATTAGCTCAACACACAGCGGTGCTTGAATATCGATGCCCTTAATCACGTGAATCGTCGTTAGATCGGTATTTTCAATCCCAAATAAGACCAGTGCTAAACAGATAACAAAGATAACAACGAAGTTGACCTGTCGCATTGTGTTCGCCTCGAGATAACCTTGAGCAGTACGTAGCTCAGTTTCCAACGGCATTTCTGGTAAATCAGGGAAATTGCCAGATTGAAAATGAGTTCCAGATCAATATAGCTTCTGATGGCAAAGAGTTGATGAGTCTGTCAGCAGGTTTTTAGCGAGACCCCCCTTGCTGCGCTACCCCACGCCATACTTAACAAAATAGCCAAGCCCGACCAAAAGCGCGATCGCAGCCGCCCCTATGCCAATCGGGCTGGGGATCCAAAAGTCGGCTTCGATATGGTTGAGCTGACCGGGCTGCAGCTGCCAGAGACCGGATGAGTTAGCGGCCTGCTGTAGGCCCCAAGGGGTCTGAAGTTGAAAGGAGAGGGTGAGCACCTGCAGGTTGCTGATGACGCCTTGGCGAGCAGCGGGTTGGGTTTGCAGCTGGCGCAGATCGAGATCGTAGGTAAGGTGGTTGTGCAGGGCCAGCAGCCAGTTTTGCTGCTCTAGGCTGAGGTTCGAGGCGAGCTGCGGTGCGCCGGGCAGATCGCGCAGTAGGCTGGTTTCACCGGCACCAAAGAGCATATTAAATTTTTTAACTAGGTCTTCACCGCTGTAGAAAGGCAGCCTGACCTGAATGGTTTCCGGCTCGGGCCGCTTAACCCGGGCAGACAGGGCTCTAGCATCCGCCTCAAACTGAGTCAGCCAGCGCTCAGCCGAGGCTTGATTGAAAGCTAGCAGTCGCTGATCGAGGTGCAGCGTTTGGGTGATCACGCCGTGGGTTTGGCTGTCGAAGCGAATGCCGACATCGTAGTCAACGCAGCCGGTAAGGCAGAGGGCCAAAAGCGCGATCGCAACTGCCCTGATTCTAAAAGGCATGTCTACAGTCTTTCCCCATTTTTATCTTTTGCCCCAGCGCCACTACTAGCTCAACCACCAGAGGCCGCCGAGCAGCAGCCCGCAGCCTAGGAGGGCGATCCAAACAAACTGATTATCCTGAGTATTGACCTGACTGAGATCAACGGGCTCGGGTTCGGGTGCTGACTTAGCGCGGCGCGGGCGCTGAGGGGCTTGAGCATAGCTAGACTGGCTCAGCTGGTAGTCGCCTGATTCTAAATTGCTCAAATCAGGAATCTGAGACAGCCACTCAGCCTTAGTAGAGAGCTGCGGGGCTTTGAGGACATAGACCAGCCGCCGGCTCTGCTTGCGAACTTCGGTGTCGGGATGCTGCGTTAGCTTCTGACAGAGGGAAATGGCATCCTGCTGACGGCCGATGGCGGCATAGGCATTGACTAGCCACAGCTGCACTTCGCCGCCAAACACGGTTCCGACTTTGGCAAAGGCCGTGGCGCGCTCAAAATGCTCGACGGCTTCGCGATAGCGACCGCGCTCAAAAGCGGCCTGGCCGGCACCATATTCTGCTCTGGCCTGTTCTCTTTCTGACATTCTGCTCGTCTTTAGGTCTTTCCTTGAGGGTTAATGATTTGTACAGAGATTTGTGCAGATAGATAATAGATCAGTTGCTTCATCAGGATCTATGTCTGCCCCCCATCCCCTTCAGCGGCTGCTGCGCTACAGCCGTCGCTATCGTCGTCAATTTTGGCTAGCGGGTGTCTGCTCGGTGCTCAATAAGCTCTTTGATCTAGCGCCGCCGGCTTTGATTGGCCTGGCCGTGGATGTGGTTGTCAAACAGCAGGACTCGCTGATTGCGCGCTGGGGCATAGAAGGGGTGCGATCGCAGTTCATTGTGCTTTCAATTCTCACCTTTATTACCTGGGCTTTAGAATCAGCGTTTCAATATGCCTATGAGTGGCTCTGGCGCAATTTGGCCCAGTCGATTCAGCACGAGCTGCGGCTCGATGCCTACAACCATCTGCAGGGGCTAGAGCTAGCTTTCTTTGAAGATCGCAGCTCTGGCGCGCTGATGTCGGTGCTGAATGACGACATCAATCAGCTAGAGCGATTTCTAGATCGCGGGGCCAGCAGCATCATTCAGGTGATTACTACGGTCATTATCATCGGTGCATCGTTCTTCATTTTAGCGCCGCAGCTGGCCTGGCTAGCAATGCTGCCAATGCCCTTCATCGTTTGGGGCGCGATCGCCTTTCAGAAGTTTCTCGAGCCGCGCTATGCCGACGTGCGCGAGCAGGTCAGCCTGCTTAACAGTCGCCTGTCTAACAACCTATCTGGGATGGCGACAATTAAAAGCTTTACCTCAGAAGGCTATGAGCTAGGGCGCATTCGTCAAGACAGCGAAGCCTATCGCCAGAGCAACCGGCGCGCCATTGCGCTGAGCGCGGCCTTTATTCCGCTGATTCGGATTTTAATTTTGGTGGGCTTTACGGCGACGCTGCTCTACGGTGGGCTGATGGCCGTTGCCGGAGAGATGGCCGTCGGCACCTATAGCGTGCTGGTCTTTTTGACCCAGCGGCTGCTGTGGCCGCTAACTCGTCTCGGCGAAACGCTAGATCAGTATCAGCGGGCAATGGCATCTACTAACCGGGTGATGAACCTGCTAGATACGCCAGTCGCGATTCGCCCGGGCAGTCATCGGCTGCCGGTGAGCAACGTGCGGGGCGATATTCGCTTTGCCAACGTGACCTTCGCCTATGGCGATCGCCAGCCGGTGATTCAGCATCTGACGCTGAAGGTGCCCGCCGGTGGCAACATTGCCATTGTTGGCTCTACCGGCTCTGGCAAAAGTACGCTGGTGAAGCTGCTGCTGCGCTTCTACGAAATTCACGCTGGGCAGATTACTCTAGACGGCCTTGACCTGCAGACGCTAGATCTAGGCGATCTGCGCCGCGCCATTGGCTTAGTCAGCCAGGATGTGTTTTTGTTTCACGGCAGCGTTGCTGAAAATATTGCCTATGGTAGCTTTGATGCCACCCCTGCCGAGATTGAGCACGCCGCACAGATGGCCGAAGCGCACGACTTTATCGTCAAGCTGCCGCACGGCTATGACACCATCGTGGGCGAACGCGGCCAGAAACTCTCCGGCGGCCAGCGTCAGCGCCTCGCCATTGCCCGCGCTATCCTCAAAGATCCACCCATCCTGATTTTGGATGAAGCCACCTCCGCCGTCGATAACGAGACCGAAGCCGCCATTCAAAAGTCGCTAGAGAAAATCACCCGCGATCGCACGACCATTGCAATTGCCCATCGCCTCTCCACGGTGCGAAACTGCGATCGCATCTACGTGATGGAGCAGGGGCAGCTAGTGGAGTGGGGCACGCATGAGGAGCTATTGGCGCGGCAGGGCCTCTATGCTGCGCTGTGGCGCGTGCAGATGGGGGAGCGGTAGGTGGGGGGGTGCAGGCAGGCTAGCTAGTGCTGCCTGAGCCCTGAAGAGGTCACTTTTCGCTTCAGCTGGTTAGCCGGCAGCTCGACCAGCTGATAGATTGCGTACGACAAGATCAGCGTTATCAGCAGCGAAAGAACGCCGATTGTCAGCAGCCCCAGCTGAGGAAAAGAGAGGCTGATAGACTCAATCACCGTAAAGTGCACCAGGTACAGCGAATACGTCAATATCCCAAGAAAGCGAACCCAGCCCCAGTTTAGCGCTCTAAATACCCACCAGTCTGGACAGCGGATGGCAGCGATAAAGACCGGGTAGAGCGCAATGCCTTGAATAGAATACCGCAGGGTATCTCTAAAGCTCTCTGAGCGATACAGCAGCGAGCACAGGATGAGCGTAATGCCTAATGGAAATAAAAAGTATTTGAGGCTGCGCTCTGACACCTGATTTTGCTTATCAAGCATAGGATTGCCGCTCACGGCTAGGGCACAGCCAAATAAAATGCTGTCCAAGCGGGTATCGGTTCCATAGGCAATCCGATCAGAATCTGCCCCCATTGAGAAGACCAGTATGCATCTCCAGATGAGCACGAGGAAGCAGATTCCCCAGAGCACCCAGGCCTGTTTTCGAGCCTTTATCCCAGATTTAAGCAGCAGCACATACAGCAGAGGAAATATCAGATAAAAGTGTTCCTCAACGGCGAGAGACCAGTAGACATTACTGCCTAGCGGCATTCCTTGGCTGCCAAATCCAATGATGTAGTAGTTGGCAATATGTAGAGACTGAGCAAGGAAGGCCCCAATACTTTGAAAGGTGATGCCTGCCTCGGGATTGGCGAGGTATGACGCAACAGCTGCTAGGATGAGCACTAAATAGAAAGGCGGCCATATCCTTAAGATACGCCTCATATAAAAATTTTTGAAATCGATACTTTCAGACCGAGCATACTCTCGTCTAAGCAGCGTTGTAATCAAATATCCGCTTAGAAAAAAGAAAATTGTCACCCCAAAACCGCCAGGAATTAGGTGGCCCAAGCCAGCATGAGAGACAAATACCAGTAGAAAAGCAACGGTTCTAAAGCCGTCTAGAGAAGGAATGTAGAATTTTGCGGGCCTTAAAGTATTGGACTCAACTGAAATCTTAGGTTCTGCTACATCCATGCCAATCTGCTCTTATCTATAAAAATTGTTTATGCTTAATAAAAAATGCATCTATACAGCTATAAGACAGTTTTCCTGCCTTACTACTTAGAGAGATATTGAGTAAGAAAG
>JAAHIA010000320.1 GCA_010671975.1 Leptolyngbya sp. SIO4C1
CGATCGCGCCGGTGGGGCTGCTGAGGTTTGACCGGCGGGCCGTGGCGCTGGGGCTGCTGAAGTGTAGCCACTAAATTCTGAGCACTGGCTACAGGTTTTCGACTGGGTGCGCCGGTGGGGGCGGAAGGTGCGATCTCAGCTCTGACGACTGGCTTAGGTCTGGCGGTGGCCGACGGGCCAGGTGCAAGGTTAGGGCAGCTGGCAAAGTGCGATCGTTTGGGGGGGCAGCTGGCAAGCTCAGGCGTGCTGATGATATGGCCCCGCTCGCTGCGCTCGTATGCCCCTCGCGGCTGCGCCGCTGGGGTAATAGATCGGTCGTACAAACTCGTATATTGGCTTTCTATAACCCTTAATTACGAGTTTGTACGACGGAGCTAGAACGCCTGATGCATATGGGCTATGCAAGTTTGTACGACCGATTCTGACCGGCTATTCGTGGTGCTGGGGCTCGGGCGGTGGGGAAGTGCGATCGTTTGGTGGGGAAGGTGGGAGCGGGGGCTGCTGATTCGTCGTCAGAAGTATTGCTAGGGAGCTGCCAGGGCGTTGCTAGGAAACTGCTGAGCTGCTGCTAGAACGTCTCAGAAGCGCTGCAAGTTTATCGCGTGGAGTTTGCTGCTTTATGGCTAAGCCACTGCTAGAGGGCTGCTGAAGCATCGTCAAAGCCATTGCTCGAAAGTTGCTGGAAAATTGCCATTGCATTGCCAAAAAATTGCTGGTTTATAGTCAGCGCGATCGTCATTCGGGGCGGCAGCAAGCTATGGCAAGTGTCCGGACAAAGGGAAGGGTATGGAAAAACGCTCTAGGGTGAGGGAGGGGCATCAACAGCCACACCACCATGATCAACGGCATAAACCCCTTGAGCTTAAAGAGATCGATATGTTTGCTTCCTACCTGCGCTGCTGCTTTGAGCGGCTTCTTTCAAGCCTCCAGCCCTGCTGGAAGCTAATGACCTCTGTTCTAAACTGACGGTCGATGAAGCATTACCACGTTTAAGATTTAAAGAGCGCAAAGCCACCTGGTCAGAGGTGGCTTTGCAAAGCAGTTCCAAACAAAGGTGTTGTCATGCTAAGAACTACCAATATCCTAATACCCTCTATCGTCTTAGGCGTAGTTATTCTTGGGCTTGCCGTGATTTTCAACGGCGGGCTTATGGATATCCAGTTAGGGTCGAACATCATTCGAGTTGTTGGGCCAGGAGGAGGTGAAGGGGAGTAGAGGGCAAATCGTTTTTGCTTTCTTGTTCGGTTTTGGCAATCTCAAGAATAATTTGGTTGAAAGACGCTGCCAACCGTAGTCGCTATAGGCAGCAGGTTACTTGAGCACAGCCGCGCGAGCTAATTGCAGCTTTGCTCTAAAGATGTGAGATCGTATGTAGCAATTTCTAGGGCGATTTGGGAGTGATGAGTTAGCTTACAAAAAGAGTTTATACGACACATGGAAGAAATCACCCAATTTTCGAGCTTGTGCCTTGCTTATGGCGCGTTTTCCATTCAGGATTTCTGACACAACCCCACTAGAAGCAATTTCTCCGACAAGATTAGCTTGCTTCAAATTATTGGATTCCATTAAGTGAATCAGGATATCAAGTGGCTTTGCTAGCAAAAGGTTTGTGGTTTCAGATTCATATTCCTGAACGATCAGCATAAGGAGCTCAACAAGGAGGCTTTCTTGATCCGATAACTCCTCATCTTCTTCCTTTTCTAGCAGGTACTCTAGTATCGATATAAATCGTAGATACTCCTGCTGACTTTCTATTTTTTTTGGTTGAATTGACTGCAAAAGTTCTCCGTAATTTCTTTTAATAGAAAATACTTCTTCAACAGAATTCCTTTCAGCAGCTACAGAAGCACTCATTCTATTTCCCCTTTTTTCAGGAAGGCAAACTTTAGCCTAACCCTGGATTAAACTAGGGGGCTTAATGCCCCCTCAAAATGAACTAAAACGAAGGCCCTAAAATCAACTTAACGCTTTCTTGGGTCGAGCATACTGGGATTTCCACCGCCCCTCCATATACTCATCATGCAGCAGAATTGTCTTGTAATAAATAGCCTGCCGCTTAAAATTAATTCCAACAATCAGCCTGTGGCCCTTGATATTGAATACATACAATTCTTCTACTCGGCTAACCGAAGAATATGTATCTCTTATATCGAAAAAATGCTCCCACTTTGTGTCTTCACTTTCGATAACAGACAGCCATGCTAAGGCGGACTTTTTGACTTCACTCGGTACATTTTCTAAATCTCGCTCCAAATTAAGTCTCTTGATAAAGCGCATAGGCTTTGACCAAAAGGACGTTTACAGGAAAATCCACTGTATTTTGCCTCTTCTAAACTGAGCTTTAATTTTACTCTCGTTTTGAGAGGATGTCAAGCACTAGAATTATCAGTAGATGCAGGAAACTTGTCAGACTTACCATTCATACTCACCATAGACAACAAGCCATCTCACCCAGTCGCGCGGGTTGCCTTTGCCTCGATTCTGGTGGTAGCCAAAGCCTGAATTGTACTGCTCTAGCATTTTGACCGTCTCAGGATGGCGCTTCAGATAATCCTTAACACGGTTGCTGTGTGAACCACTAAGCTGCTGAATCACGCTCGGAGTGATAGCCCATTGCTCAGACTCCGGTAGACCAGTATTGTGCTCTTGAAACGCTTCAATGCTGCGGCGAATCTTCTCATCAGCGCTACCGGGCGATCTGTCTCCGTTCAGCTCATCATTAGTGGCCTTTGTCCAGTCGTCAGGGATCGGCTTGTGCTCTTTCTTGGGCTTTGGCTTTACTTCAGCAGTCTGCTCAGCCTGTTTCTCTTTCAGCAGGTCGATATGCTTGCGGGCCAGGTCCAACCGCTGATTAGCATTGAAAAGCTGGCGCTCTAGCGACTTATAGCGGTCAGCCAGATCGAGCAGCTGGGCTAGCTTGTCTTTGTGAGTGCCGCTGCCGAAGGCGTCAAAACGCTCTTTCAGTAGCCCGTCTATGTGAATCGTGGCTCGCTTGTCAGACAGCGGCTCATCGGCCTGCTGGCTCAGCTCATGCCGCAGGATGCCGATCGCAAGTGGCTGTCCCCTGTCGTCGATGCAGTAGTAATCCTCATAGTTGGCGACTATACCGCTGCTCTGGTGCCCTAGGTAGTCTTCAGCAAATGAGCCGATTGATTCCGAGGGCAGGCCGAATAGGTGATAGGCAGCATTGGTATAGGCAGCCCGCAGATTCTTAGCGCTCAGAAACTTCTCACCGACAGGCGGCTGTAGCACTTCGCTAAAGATGCGACCGATCGCCCGGTTAAGCGTGCTATTGCGCTGGCTGTCTACTTTAGTGTTTTCTAGCTCCTGTAGCTCTCTCACATCGGCATCGCGGCGCAGTGTGGTGAACGCATCGATGAGCAGATTGGCAGGAACTAGGCTGTAGATCTGGTAAGCTTCCGTCTGCCCCTTGGCCTTGAGCTGGCCTGAAAACTCGACTTGATATTTGCTAACGATCTTGAACTCGCCAGACTTCAAAATCTCGGTTGGTCTGCGTCCAGTGACGGCAATGATACCCGCTGCAATTTCTCGGTAGTCGGTGGAACCGATCGCAGCCTCAGCAGCCTCAATCAACGGGAATGGTTTGAAGGGTACCCGGTTGCGGCGCTGCTGCTTTGTCTTCGCCTTGGTTGCGCTCTGGCGTTGCTCATGAAAGCCAGAATCGTAATTCATGAAGACCAGCGCTCTATGCTGACGAACGACACCGTCCTTTGTCTTCTGGGGGTAGCTGATCTCATCAGTCAGCTCGATATCAGCAGCCAGCTGGGCAATCGCCTTGCGGTACCGGGTCATGTGAGCCGCGCGGGTGTTGTCGTTGGTGTACTGCTCCTCGAACCAGGCAATCTCATCCTTGCAAAGGTGCTCTATCGTGCTGGCTTTGGTGGCTTGGCTGAGCTTGGCTAGGAATAGCGCGGCGTGGTTCTCTAGCGTCCTGGGCATCCGTAACCCATTGGTGTAGCGCTTCATCTCATCGACAGGCTGAGCTTTGGTGATAGTCGGCATGGTGGACTCTTGAATGTGTAAACGTCTAAACGGTTGAGCGTTTGGGCGGGGCGGCCCGCCCGGTGAGTGACTAGCTGAGCGCGGCGATCATCTCGTCTTGTCGCAGGTGGCGACCACCAGGGCCAGCATTGCGCCAGCGGATGCCAGCAGCAGTGCAGCGTTTTCGTAGAACGGAAACTTTCGGCTTTTTGCAGCTGACTGACTCTGGCTTAACCGCAAGGACTGCGACCGGCTGAGCAGCGGCGGCAGCGATGGCGGGCACCGGCTTGCTGATGGCTCGCTCGATGTTGGCAGCTAGGGTTTCGGGCTCAAGCTCAGGGCCTAGATCGATGGGGGCGATCGGAGCGGGAGAGAGGCGGCGGCTGTCGCCAAACAGGACAAAGCCGATGGTGTGAGCGATGGGCAGCAGAACGGTGATTGCTAGAGCGATTTCAGTGACTTGGATTGCGGCGTTTAGAAATTGCATTGTTAGAAGCCTTGTGAATGTTTGCGGCGCCCGTTGTGGAGTGTGGGCTTGGGGGCGGTCAGCCTTCTACCTTCTCTAGTGCCTTGCCGCTTACGGTGCGGCAGGTGACTGAGCGCTTGGCGCTGGCTCCGTTGCCCCCTTACATTCATCAATATAGCTATCTTTCTACACTGTGTCAATCGAAAAGAGTAGAATGTTTGTGAAGATTATGTAAAAGCTTAGGCGTCTAAGCGTCTAAGCTTTTACCCGCCTAGATTCCTGGTAGTCTGCTTGCAGTAATCCGGTGAACGTGATGATTGTGACTGTAGCGAGCTTTAAGGGGGGAGTAGGCAAGACCACCACGGCGCTACACCTTGCAGCCTATCTACAGAGCGATGCGCCTACGTTGCTAGTAGATGGCGACTTGAACCGTTCAGCGCTGCAATGGGCTAGCAAGGGCAATCTAGCTTTTCAGGTCTGTGATGAAGCTCAGGCTGTTAAGCACTCGCGCAAGGCTGAGCATATCGTGATTGACACTCCGGCTCGGCCAAGTATTGAGGAACTGGCTACGCTTGCCGGTGGCTGCGATCTGATGGTGGTACCGACCTCGCCAGATGCGCTCGCTATGGGGGCAATGCTGCAAATGGTTGAGCATTTAGACGCTCAGACGTTTAAGATTCTGCTAACGCTGGTTCCGCCACGACCTAACCAATCTGGCGAGGACGCTAAGCGGGCATTGGAATCTGAGGAGCTACCGCTTTTCAGTGCCAGCATTAGACGGCTTGAAGTTTTCAAAAAAGCCGCGCTTGAGGGTGTGCCAGTGAATCAGGTTAAAGGTGATCGGATGAGCGGTATCGCTTGGGAGTGCTACCGGCAAGTAGGGGATGAGGTGCTGAATCATGGCGAGTAAGGATAATCGATTTTCCGATCTGGTTGGTGGGCTGCGGCAGGGGAAAGCTGAGAAATCGAGCGCGGCTGAGCCAGCAGTAAGTAGCGGCAAAGCTAAGTCAAAATCGAGCGAGCATAGCAAGGTAACTCTCTATCTAACCAAAGCGCTCCACAAACGAATGAGGAGCGCAGCAATTGAACTTGATATGGAGCTGTCAGAAATTGCTGAGGAAGCTATAGACGCTTGGCTGTCTGAACGGTCAGACGGCTAACTATTCATCAATGCGATCGAGCTGCCAGAGTATTTGATTTCCTTCCCGGCGCACACGCGATACTACCCAGTTGCGATAGGCGAATACTTCACCTTTGCTGGTGATGGCGCTGGTATTGCGCGACAGTGAAGGTAGGCGGGTGACGCCAAAGCGGTAGTCGGGTTAAGTCCAAACCGGATGAGACAGGTCAATCGGCGATCCGCTGAGGTGGTTTATCACCCGGCCAAGAAAAAGGCACA
>JAAHIA010000321.1 GCA_010671975.1 Leptolyngbya sp. SIO4C1
TCTCATCTGGTGGCTCCTGTGATATAGATCCCCCCCTCCCCCATCCTCCTCCTCACCCTCCCCCCCACCCCCATCCCTTACAATAGAAACGTCAACCCACACCCCCAAACCACCCATGGCCGTCGAAACCATCGGAAACCCACCCCCTGAGGCTAACCAGCTGCGGGCTGAGGTCGAAAAGCAGCTGCCAGAGATCATTGACAGCTTCAGCCAGGTGCTGCAGGAGCAGTTCGGCTTTGAAGGCGTCCGCGTGGGCGGCTTTACGCTTGTCCCAGCCGAAGAAGCTGCCAATAGCATCTCCTGCGACGAAGAAAGCTGCTCTATTGGCTAGCAGACTGTCGAATTTTTGAATAAGCGAGACGCGGAGAGCCTGATCAATAGACTCTCTCCGCGTTTTCGTGCCGCCGCTTCAAGGATTCATCAGCATTTCTAAAACCAGATCAGGCTGTGAAGTTCCAGTAAATTCGCAGCGATCGGTCTAGGCATTCTTACTAAGCCAGTGGCATATTTATTCCAATACTAAATTACTGCCCGCAGCGGCAGCAGTGCATCGCTAACCCTGTAGAACCAGCCTGCTTAGGCTGCCAATGTGAATTAGGGCCACCGCTACTACCTCCCAATACACAGCCTGTATCTTGCCAAGGCTTGTGCGCAGGATGCAGAGTTGGGGTTATCGATTTTTCTGTTTTTAACGAATTTTAAGCACGTTTAGGAGAGAGGCCGATAGCAGGCTTTGTTGAGAACTGCTAGCGGTTCGCAATCTCTCACGGATTCAAGGTGCCAGCCAAGCAGATCGCTGTCATAGCAGCGAGCGCAGATATCACACCGAGGTGAGCGCGGCTTGCGTTCTCGGTTACTGTGCGCATCCATTGGCTTTCTCCACAGCAGCATAGTTTTTAAGGTAGCTAGGGCGAATGAAGATTTCACCTTTGATCAAGAGGGTGTCGGTTTGCGCTGCGAGCATGGCTTTTTTGGCAACAGCAGCGCCCGGTCACGCCGCCAATCTAAAAGTTTCAGCTAAGGCCAGCGGCCTTGACTCGGGGTTCAATCGCATTTCTGACGATCTCGATAGCTTTTTGGGCATTCCCATTACCAGCTTCTTCTTTGGCAGCAACGACTTTTTTGAAATTTCGGTGGAGGGTGGCCCAGCCGATGCCTCTGTCAAATCCATCACGCTGGATCTCACAGAGACGCGCGAGTCGGAGTCAGACGCATATTTTGACCCCATTGATTTGGGCTTTGATGCCACGCCAGAAGTAGGGCAAACTCTCAACATCGATGAGAGCGATATCACCTTTAGCGAGGTGGCGCGCGGTGCGCCAAATGCACCTCTAGGCCCCTCCACGCTGACGGCCAGCTTTGCACCAGGGTCTTTTGGGGCTGGCAGCGCCTTTACTTTCGGCGCTGACACTAACAGCGTGGGCTCTGATTTCTTCCCATTTTTGATCCCCTTCGAGCCATTTTTTGAAGATCCGGTCAGCGAGTTCAATGATACCGGGGCCGACTTTGGCATTGCCGGCATTCGCTTTTTGGTGGAGCTAGAGAGCGGTGAGACGGGGGCTGCCCTCTTTGAGCAGACTGGCCTGCTCAGCTCTACGGCAATGGTGAGCTTCTCACTGCCGGGCGAAAACGTCAGCAGCGGCAGCGGCCTAGTCACCTCAGGCGAAACAATTGAAAGCCTGCTAGGCAACCTGACTGGGCTGCTAGAGGGCAGCGGCACTGAGGCCGAAATTGCGGCGCTAGTAGATACCATCGTCGATGGCATCTTGAGCGACGTGGACGAAGACGAGATCGCCACGCTGGTCGATGGTCTAGTCGAAACGGCGATTGCTGAACTGGGTGAGGCCCAGGTGAATACGCTGATTTCGCTGATTACCGACGGCGGCAGCGAAGCTGAGATTGCCGATGCGATCGCGCTATTTACTGAGCGCATCCATAAAAATCGCGACGGCGGCGGCGACGTGTCGGTGCCAGAGCCCGCTACCGTCCTAGGGCTAATCGCAGCAGCGCTGCTGTGCAAGTACCGGCTCAAGCGAGTGCGCCCGGCGTAGCGTGAAGCGGGCAGATGCCGCCAGCAGGAGGTAGCTGCCCGGTTTCCCACAGAGCGTTCAGGCGAATTAGTTAGATAGGGAACAGTCATAGTTCATCATGCTCTCATTAGCGGCTCAGTCCAGTCGTTAACAGATCAGCTCAATCAATCAGCTCAATCAGTCAGCTTAATCAGCTCAACACCTTGGCGCGCAGGCGGCCGTCTTCCATATGAATAATCCGATCGGCAATATCGAGAATGCGGCTGTCGTGCGTCACCAGCAGAATGGTGGTTTGATGATCGCGGGCGAGGCGCTGCATTAGATCGACCACCTCTCGCCCGGTTTTGCCATCTAGGGCGGCAGTCGGCTCGTCGGCTAAGACTAGCGGCGGCTCGGTGGCCAGGGCGCGGGCGATTGCCACTCGCTGCTTTTGGCCGCCCGAGAGCTGATTCGGGTAGTAGTTAATGCGATCGCCCAGCTTCACCTGCTGCAGCATCGCTTCAGCGCGGGCGCGGGCCAGCCGATCGGGAATGCGGCGGTGAAGCTCAAACGAGAGCTGCACGTTTTGCCGCGCGGTGAGAAAGGGCAGCAGATTGTGCGCTTGAAAAATATAGCCAATCTGACGGCGAAACTTCACCAGCTGCCGCTGGCTAGCGCCGCTCATCTCCTGCCCGAGAAACTGCAGACTGCCGCTTTGCACCGTGCGCAGGCCGCCCATCAGCGTCAGCAGCGTGGTCTTACCTGAACCCGATGGGCCAGTCATGATCACAATCTCACCCGGATAGATCGCCAGGCTAATATCGAACAGCACCTGCTTGCGCAAGGCCCCCTGCCCGAGCGCATGGTCGAGCGATCGCACCGTCAGTAGCGGATCTGGCCGCGTAGCTATCATCTCAGCTATCCTCTAAAAAATATCGGCTGGGTCAGCCGAGCGCAGCTTTTGAATGGCAAAGAGCCCCGAAGCCGTACACATCACAATCACCGAGACGAGCACGGTCACGCTCTTATCTAGCGTCATCAAGATGGGTAAATTGGTCGCCGTCCTGGCGCGATCGTAGACACCCACGGCAATAAACAATCCTGGGATAAAACCTAAAATCGCAAGAATCATCGCCTGCTGAAACACCGTATTTAATAGATAGCGATTGCGAAAGCCGATTGCCTTGAGCGTGGCGTATTCCAACAGATGATTGGAGATATTGGTATAGAGCACCTGATAGGCTACCCCTACCCCAACAATAAAGCCAATAGTAACCATTAGCCTAAAGGTAAAGCCAACCGGCGTGCGCAGGCTCCAGTAGCTTTTCTCCAGCGCAATAAACGCCTCGCGCGTGAGAATTTGCACATCGTCCGGCAGGTTAGCGCTTAAAATTGCCTGCACGCGCTCTGCCCTAGCGCCAGGCTGCAGCTCAATCACGCCAATGCTCACTTCTTCAGCCTGCGTCCCCGGAAAAGTATGCAGAAATGCCGAGTCATTCACCATCAGGCTACCATCAATGCCAAAGGAGGTGCCCAGGCCAAACAGGCCGGCGATCTCATAGCGATGTGCTTGAACAATCTCATTAAAGCTAGAAATCTCTACTTGAACTGACTGCGCCTGCTCAAATCGCGCCGTGATCGGGCCGAACTCTGCACGAGAATGTCGATCAAACAGCGCTTTGTTAGGAAACTTAAGCGCATCCAGCTGAGCCGCATCCAGCGCGCGAAAGGGCGGTTCGCTAACGCTGATGCCAAACACAAAGATGGAATATTTCTGACCGGTCTCGATGTTTTTTAGCTTGCCGAACTGCATCAGCAGCGGACTCACTGCTTTGACCTGCGGCAAAGCCAGCGTCTGATAGAGGCGGCTGCGCGGGAAAAACTGCTGCGCCGTCAGCGACTTATACTGGGCGCTGACCAAAAACAAATCGCCGCGCAGGCGCTGGTGCACCCGCACCGCGCTGTTAAACAGCGCATCTTGAAAACCCAGCTGCATAAACAGCAGCGCCACCACAAAGGCGATGCCAATCAGCGTCACGACAAAGCGCACCCGCTGATGAATCAGCTGCAGCCAGGCCAGCGGAATTGAGAGCAGCATGGCCTATCCTTGAATGATCACATTTACCTGTAGGTTACTGAGGTGGCTGACCTGTTGGCTGCTGTCAGCATCGAGCTGAATCCGCACTTCAACCACGCGGTTGTCGGTGTTCGCAGCCGGATCGAGCGCAAAGGTCTCTTGCTGGCTGACCTGAAGACCAATCTGGCTGACAGTGCCGCGCAGCCGCTCAGACGTGGCGCTGCTGTTGATCACAGCCGGCTGACCAATCTGGACGCGGCTGATATCGGTCTCATAGACCTCAGCGACGACGACCATTTGACTAGTTTTCCCGAGCTCTAAGATGCCCTGAGCGTCAATAATCTCGCCTGGTCGAGCGTGGATTTTGAGCACCTGGCCGGCCAGCGGGGCGCGAATATAGGTAGCTTCTAGCTCAGTTTCGGCCTGCGCTACCTGAGCGATCGCACTAGCAAGCTCAGCCTGTGCGACCTGCACATCCACCGGTCGCACTTCGACAATACCATCTAACGCAGAGCGGGCCTGCTGCAGCTGCGCCTCGGTAGTCTCTAGCACCAAACGTTTGCTGTCGCGTTCTGAAGCAGAGATGGCCCCAACTTTATAAAGCCCATCAAACCGCTCATATTCTAGCTGGGCATTGCTCAGCTCAGCTTCTAAGCGCGCGATCGCTGCTTTCTGCGCGTCAATATCGCCGGATTTTGCGCCTGCCCTAACCCTGGAGAGCTCAGCTTCAGCAATTTGAACCGCTGTCTGAGCCTGTTTGAACGCAGCCAGTCGCCGGCCTTGAATATCGAGCACGGCAACCACTTGCCCTGCTTCTATCCAATCGCCTTCTTTAACCAGCAGCTGCTCTACACGAGTTGTTGTCCCATCCAGCGAGCTAGGCGCTGAGAGAATAGTGACCTCTCCTTGGGGCTCTAATCGACCCAGAGCCGAGATGGCGCTCAATGTCGGGATCGGCTCTGAAACAGCAGCCGAATCGGGCTCAGCTGTCTCGCGCGAGCGGAACCAGTCAGTGAGATAGGGGGCTCCTAAAACGCTGGCAGTAATCAGAACAGAAAATAACGCCCAGGATCTAAAACGCCTGTCCAGCAGGAGAGAAGAGTGTCTCATTGAGAAGACCTCTATGAATATTTGAAAGGAGTCAATGCTTGTGAAAATTCGAGCGGTGCGATTCAGGAAAATACGTAAGGCGCTAGTCGTTTGTGGCGCTAACTAACGGTGATCAAATTGACCGGCAATTTCAATTAGGAAACAGGAAACTTCACAGAAAAAATACATCCGATGCGCTGCGTCTACAGGGGGGTAATCGTAAGAGTCATCCTTTTGAATTTCTACTGATAATGGCAGCGACCGCCGCTGCCGCTGCTGCCACAGCTGCCTTAACAGCTTGAGCAGCCCTTATTTCAAAGTAGATGAGAGTTGACCTTCATCACCGTCTCAAAGCCGAACTAGCCGAGTCGAAAAACTGCTTTTGTCGGACGGTACTTATTTAGCTTATATGAAGTTTATATAAAGTCAACCTAAACCTTGCCTAAACCTTGACCGCGATCGCACAGCTGAGTTCTTGAAAACCGCACTCCGACAGCAGTGATGGGGGTAATCATAATTACAGCCGCACCTCAGTATCAGACTGTTGCATCAGGGCAGCGCGCATCAAAAGATCGCTACAGACTCTAGATGAAATTCTGTTGTTTTTCTATTTGACTTTTCAGTAGACTTTGATTATAACTGTTAGGAGATCCTGACTTGTCAGGGTGATGGCTGCCTAAAG
>JAAHIA010000322.1 GCA_010671975.1 Leptolyngbya sp. SIO4C1
GGTGGCGCGAGCGCTGAGCGCATGAACGCCGCGATGCACGTTGGCATTATCTTGCTCATAGTAGCGGCTGAGCGCTTCAAGAACGGCCTTAGGCTTCTGCGAAGTTGCAGCGTTATCAAAATAGACCAGCGGTTTACCATTGACCTCCTGATGCAAAATCGGAAAGTCGGCACGCACTTCATCGGCAAGCGGTCTGGTGGTTGTAAACGTCATGAGGGTCTAGGTTGTCCATTCGGTAAGGTGCTGAGCAAGGCGATCCTGCAGCGCAGGTATCTCAATCTTTTCGAGGATTTCCATCGCAAAGGCATAGAGCAGCAGCCGCTGCGCCTGTCCGGCATCGATGCCGCGACTTTGAAGATAGAAGAGTTCGTCTGCCTGCAGCTGACTGACGGTTGCGCCGTGAGCGCACTTAACGTTATCGGCAACAATATCGAGCTCAGGCTTAGTATCCACGCGGGCTTTCTCAGAGAGCAGCAGATTGCGATTGAGCTGCGCTGCGTTAGTCAGCTGAGCTTCGTGCGGCACGTAGACTCGACCGTTGAAGACGGCATGGGCTCGCTCATCAACGATATTTTTTTGCAGCTGATTGGCGCTGCCGTGCGGATAGCTGAGCGCAATCAAGCTGTGCGTATCGGCCAGCTGACTGCCGCGAATAGCGCTCAGCCCGTTGAGCTGCGTGTCGGTTTGCGGCCCGGTTTGATAGACCTCTAGATGGTGTCGAGCAAGCTTGCCACCCAGGCTCACAGCGGTGCTGACATAGCGGCTGTCGCGCGCTTGAGCAACGGCGGTTTTGCCAACATGGTAGGTCGCTTCGCTGTCCTGCTGGATGCGCATGTGGCTAACTTGAGCACCGTCCTGCAGCCACAGCTCGGTGACGCTGTTGATAAAGTTTGACCCCAGCCCGCTGAACTGCTCAACTAGCGTGACGGCGCTGTTGGGCTCAGCCACAACCAGACAGCGCGGCTGCACCAGCGCGGCTGCCTCCGTTGTGAGATAGATAATTTGTATTGGCGGCTCAACTGCCTGATTCTTTTCGACCCAAATGACTGCGGCATCGGCAAAGCCAGCCGTATTCAGCGCGGTAAAGACTTCGCTGCTGCCAGAGACCCGCCCCAGATAGGAGCGGCTGTCGCGATCGCACTGGCTCAGCGGCGCAACCGTGATGCCTGGCAGGCTATCGACCGTAGACAGGGCCGGCGCATAGTGCCCGTTAACAAAAACGAGCGTTAGAGCGTCAGGAAGACACAGCGGGGCGAGGTGCGATCGCAGCGCTTCTGTCGAGGGCGCAGCCTGGGCCGCTGCGTAAGCCGTCGACAGCATGGCTGAGAGATCGGTAAATCGCCAATCTTCATCCCGGTTAGAGGGAAACGAGCGCTCATGCACCATGGCTCGCGCCGCTGCCCGCAGCTCTGCAAGCTGCAGCGGAGAAGCCTTCGCTGCCTGCTCTGCCTGAGCCAGCAAATCTAATAGATAGGTATCGCGCTGCTGGGTGGCTGTGCTCATACTGCTACCTCCGCATGCTGAGATAGCAGCCAGTCGTAGCCGCGCTCCTCTAGCTCCAGCGCCAGCTCCTTGCCGCCGGTCGTGACAATGCGGCCACCTGCCATCACATGCACATAATCTGGCACCACATAGTTCAGCAGCCGCTGATAGTGCGTGATCATCACCGTGGCGCTCTCCGGCGTGGCTAGCTGGTTGACGCCATTGGCAACGGTTTTCAGCGCGTCAATATCAAGGCCTGAATCTGTCTCATCTAAAATGGCTAGCCTGGGAGCGAGTAGCGCCATCTGTAAAATCTCGTTGCGCTTTTTCTCACCGCCAGAAAATCCTTCGTTGACGCTGCGATCCAAGAAGCTCACGTCCATCTTGACGATATCGGCCTTCTCTTCAATCAGGTCATCGAAGTCAAATACGTCAATCTCTTCTTCGTCTCGAGCCCGGCGCTGCGCGTTGTAAGCCACGCGCAGAAAGTCGCGATTGCTCACACCCGGAATCTCTAGCGGATATTGGAAGGCTAGAAAAATACCAGCAGTGGCGCGCTCGTGCGGCTCTAGCGCCAGCAGATCTTCACCCTGAAAGCGAACTTCGCCCTGCGTCACCTCATAGTCAGGATGACCGGCTAGCACCTTGGAGAAGGTACTTTTACCGGAGCCGTTGAGCCCCATGACGGCATGAATTTCACCCGCTTTTACCTCAAGGCTGACGCCTTTAAGAATTTCAGTGCCGTCGACGGTAGCGTGCAGGTCTTTGACCGAGAGAATAGTTTTGGCGTTGGGGTTGAGCATGGGGTGAGAAATTCTGAGTTTTGAAAGTTGAGCTTTAAGATTTGAGTTGCAGCTGGCTATTTGAGCAGCATCCGGGCGTGATCAGGGCTCTCGGGATTCACAATCAGCTGCTCCCGTTTAGGATCAATCAACACATCCATGCCTTGCATTGGTATAGCCCCCAGCAAAATATCAGTGTTGTCTGGCATCAGCAGCGCGTTAGCAATTGTCTTACGATTTTTAAATCGGATTTCAATAGGACCCACTACATCCGCTTGAATCGTAGATCCATCCGCTAATTCTGCTTCTAGAGAATCAAGCCTAGCAAGGTTTAAACACTCACCTAACGATTTAGGAATAGACAGCATAGTCGCACCGCTGTCTACCATCGCCGTCACTGTGATCCGATTCACCTGATCTTCAGCTAAATAGCCGGCTCGCACCAGTGCTAAATCATCAGCGCGAACCAGCTCAATCTCGGCGTAGGTGATTCTCATCGCGGCAGTCATGGCCTTTACCCAACGCTGTTTTCTAGCTTTAGGGCCAGCAGCTTGTCGGCTTCGGCCGCAAACTCCATCGGCAGCTCGTTGAAGACATCGCGACAGAAACCGCTGATAATCATTGAGACCGCATCTTCAGGCGAAATACCGCGCTGGGCAAAGTAAAAGAGCTGATCTTCGCCAATTTTAGAGGTCGAAGCTTCATGCTCAACTTTGGCCGTGTTGTTTTGCACCTGAATATAAGGATAGGTATTGGCGTTAGAAGTATCGCCTAGCAGCATCGAGTCGCACTGCGAGTAGTTGCGGGCCCCTGCGGCTTTAGGCCCCATTTTCACCAGGCCGCGATAGCTGTTCTTAGACCTACCCGCTGAAATACCTTTGGAAATAATTGTGCTGCGGGTGTTTTTGCCAACGTGAACCATCTTAGTGCCGGTATCGGCCTGCTGATAGTTGTTGGTCAGCGCGACCGAGTAAAATTCGCCAACGGAGCTATCGCCAACCAGGACGCAGCTGGGATATTTCCAGGTAATGGCAGAGCCGGTTTCTACCTGAGTCCAAGAGATCTTGGAATTTTTGCCGGCACACAGGCCGCGCTTGGTGACAAAGTTATAGATGCCGCCTTTGCCAGTTTCATCACCGGCAAACCAGTTCTGTACGGTGGAGTACTTAATCTCGGCGTCGTCTAGCGCCACCAGCTCAACCACGGCCGCGTGCAGCTGGTTGCTGTCGTACATCGGCGCAGTGCAGCCTTCGAGGTAGGTAACCGAGCTGCCTTCTTCGGCCACAATCAGCGTACGCTCGAACTGACCCGAGTCGCCGTTATTGATACGGAAGTAGGTAGACAGATCCATCGGACACTTTGTGCCCTTGGGAATATAGACGAAAGAGCCATCGCTGAAGACGGCTGAATTGAGCGCTGCAAAATAGTTGTCACCGACTGGAACAACGCTGCCCAGATATTTTTCAACCAGTTCGGGATGCTCATGCACGGCTTCTGAAATAGAGCAGAAGATGATGCCGTGCTTGGCCAAATCCTTTTTGAACGTGGTCGCCACCGAAACGCTGTCGAATACCGCATCGACTGCCACATTGGCCAGTCGCTTTTGCTCTGACAGCGGAATGCCCAGCTTCTCAAACGTGTCGAGCAGCTCAGGATCCACTTCATCAAGGCTATCTAGCTTTTTTCCACTCTGCTTGGGTGCTGAGTAGTAGATGATGCTCTGATAGTCGATTGGCGGATACTTAACGTTGGGCCAGTTCGGCTCCGTCATCGTCAGCCACTTGCGATAGGCCTTTAGGCGAAACTCCAGCATGAACTCGGGCTCGTTTTTCTTGGCCGAAATCATGCGGACAATGTCCTCACTCAGTCCGCGAGGAATCACGTCGGACTCGATATCGGTGACGAATCCGTACTTATAGGGTTGGCTGACGACGGATTGAACGCTGCTCATAGTGATGTTGAAAGGGCTTTTCTTAATACTTGTTGGTTTCTTCGCGAATTCTGTCGAACTCGATTTCCTGCTGATCGCCAGCAAAGGCATTGTCTGGCGTCAAGAACAGCATGCAGTGGCACTCTTTGCGCTCCTGCATCGGCACGCAGGGACAATTCCAATAGGTGGCTTTGACCTCGGCTTCTTTATCTTCGTAGTGGCGACAGGGGCACAGCGGCGCGCCAAAGTCGTCCTTGTGCTTGGCTAGACCTTCGAGCACCACAGAGGTAACGCCGAGGTCGGCACAAAAATAGGTGTCTGTGCGCTTGGCATAGCTCTGGGCGAAGTTGCGCATGAGCTCAAGGTTCTTGTCAGACGCCTGAGTCGGTTTACTTAAAGTCATTGGAATTGACGGAATGCTAAGACAACCAGATAATTCTATAATTAAAGCAACACGGATGTTGCTTAACTATTCTTAGGTTACTGTAGGGAATAGACTTTAGCAACGTGCAAGTTGTTTAAATACTGTTACAGTATTACTGTCACTTGATACCCGCTGCTTGATTCCTATTGCCCGTTCCGAGTTCCGTTTGCGATCGCAACCGCTAAGACGATGACTTCACTACAGCAACCGTCTACCAAAGAGGATATTTTACGGTTCCTCTTAAAGCAGGGACAGGCAACCGCGCAGGCAATTTCGGAGCACCTAGACGTCAGCCCTCAGGCCGTGCGGCGTCATCTCAAAGGCTTAGAGGCTGACAGCCTAATTGAGCATAGCGCTGTGCAAGAGGGCATGGGCCGACCTAACTATTTCTATATGCTCAGCCGCAAAGGACGCGATCGGTTTCCTTCACAGTACGATCAGTTTGCGGTCTCGCTGCTCGATACGCTGAATGAAACGGTGGGGCCAGAGACCGTTAGCTCGGTGCTGCGCCAGCAGTGGCAGCGTAAGGCGCGTGAATATCGCGAAAAGCTAGGCAGTGGACCGGTGGCAGAGCGAGTCAAGCATTTGGTCAAGCTGCGTCAGGATGAAGGCTACATGGCCGAGTGGCATCCGGTCGACGAGGCGGCCGGGGCAGCCAACCCGCTTGAAAAGCCAGCCTATGTCATTACAGAGTACAACTGCGCGATTTCTCACATTGCCGAATCTTATCCAACCGTCTGCGGTCATGAGCTCGCCATGTTTGCCCAAGCGCTACCCGACTGCTCCGTCGAGCGAACGCACTGGTTGGTGCGCGGCGAGCATCTGTGCGGATACTTAATTCAGGAAAAATGATGCTCGATCAGTCTTTACAATTTTTGACGCCGGAGGAGTCGGCTGAGGTCGACAAGGCGCTGCTGACGACGCCCGAAAAATTTTTAACCCGGCTGACGCTCTCTACTGCCAAGCTGCTGAGCTACATTGCCAAAGACCTTGATACCCCCGTCGAAGCGCTGACGACGCAGCAGATCATTGGCTGGTTTGAAGCCGACTCAAAGCGCAAGCAGACGCAGGGCGTCAATGCCTCTTTGGGCGATGGCCTTAAAGCTCTGGTACGCGCCCACGATCGCCGGGTCGTCAGCACCGGTCAAGATGGTCATCGACGCCGCGTCGCATTCGCCGCCGATCCACCCCGCCTCGGCCTCGGGCAGCCT
>JAAHIA010000323.1 GCA_010671975.1 Leptolyngbya sp. SIO4C1
CCTCAGAATAGAGTATATGCACTGGTGTCTCGGAAATCTGAATTTCGAGCAAACGCCGTTCTACCGCATCGAAGTATGATTGATAGGTTTCCGTAACCGTGTCCAGGATCGTGATCTTCAGGTGATCCTTGTCCCTCCCAATGATCGGGAAGAGTTGAAGGCGATGGTTCTCGCATTCAATCACGCCCGCCCAACTTTCGGGCATGCCATTGAGGCGATATCCATGTCGACCGCCAAAACTCCGGAACAGATGTTGGGCGATAGCGGGCTGAAAAATCCATTCCTGGACACGGTTACGGAAACCTATCAATCATACTTCGATGCGGTAGAACGGCGTTTGCTCGAAATTCAGATTTCCGAGACACCAGTGCATATACTCTATTCTGAGGGCGGTCATGTCCGGCGCATAGACGGTCGTTCAATGTCTGCCGAAGAGGTGAGTTTCATCCTTGAGCGGACACAAATTCCCTTTGATGACCTGCCGGAAGAATGGCGGTAGCCGGGCCCCTCCGCAGGAACTGCTGCGGGAGCCAATCAAACATTACGCTTAGCAATTTGCGGGTGGGTGATAGTTGCCCAGCGTTGATGTCACGTTCACCGGCGTATCGTCGTTCTGAATGTGGGTTGATTTGTGGGTTGTCCCTGACAATCCCACTTTATCCCGCATAGTCCCGAATGTTCTGGCGGACACCCTCTCCGCCATCCAGCCTCAGGACGTCATTCCCTGTCCACATGTCTCCACCGTGCGTAGGCGGACCTTTGAGCCGTGACGTGCCGAAGCTGACGGATTGCTTCCCCGACGACGGATCGGACCGGCTTTCCCGGCGGCGTGATCAGGTAAAGCGTTCTTGAGAGCGTCGGTTCGATCAGACGGGCCGCGCCGAGATAATCCTGGCTTCGCGAGGATGCGACCAGACTGTATGGCAGGATCGAGAAGCCCGCCCCCTCAATCAGCAAGTCCAACAGCGCATTGTTGGCATCGATTTCGATAATGACATTGGGCTTGCTCCGGGTTTCGGCGAAACCTTCGTCTATCAGAGATCGAAGTCCGCCGGGCATCGCGTTCAGAATAAGTGGGAGAGCGGACGCCTCGGAAACCGTCACATCGCGTTTCTGGAAAACAGCGGCGGACTTTGGGCCGGTGAGATAGAGGTCTTCCTTGAACAGCGGGTCGCGTAGCCCGGAAGGCTGAACATGCGTGTCGGCGATAATGCCGATATCCACCGATCCGGCGGCGACCATCGCGGGGATGTCGATACTCTGCGCCGCGATGGTGCGCAGGCTGACTTTCTGATGACGGGCTTTCATGCTTTGTACGAGAGGGGCGAAGAGCACCCCCGCGACGCTGTCCGGCGCTGCGATCACGACATCGCCGATCAACAATCCGGACGACGCTCTCGCTTCCTCCAGAGCCAGGTCGTGATGCCGAACCGCGCCGATCGCATTGGCATGGAAACGTTCCCCTGCGGCGGTAAGTGTGACACCGGTGTTGGAACGGTTGAGCAACCGCGTACCGACTTCGCTCTCCAGCCTGCCGACGATCCTGCTGATCGCCGGCTGAGGGATGTCGAGTGTCAGGGCCGCCCGGGTGAAACTGCCGCAGTTCACGACAGTATCGAACACGCGAAACTGATGAATGGTTAGATCTGAGCCCCAAGCCATCGCAGACGCTTCTCCAAGATCACATCATGCCTTCATTGGCATAACAAAATCATCCCGGCATAACATTCTTATTATAGACGATATAGCCGCGACGGCAGTTCTCCGTCACAAATCGCAAGAATAGTCTCGGATCTATCGGAAGAGGTCCTGGGAGACTTGTCATGCAAACCTCGAATGCTGCAGCGATCGCATCGGTAACGAAGAACGGTTCCGGATTGCAGGTCGACTGGGGCGATGGCGACAAAAGCACCTTTCATTACATCTGGCTGAGAGACTGCTGTTACTGCGAGGTCTGTGGCGACTGTCACTCCAGCTTGCGGCGCTACGTCCCCTCGCTCGAGTCAATCGCCATCAAGCCAGCCTCGGTTGCCTGGGACCCTGAAAAGATCGTCGTGGAGTGGGAGAGCGACGGGCACGTGTCGACCTTTGCCGCCAACTGGCTGAACGAGAACCGATACGACGACCGCGCCCGCTCGGCCAGGCGGCAACCCGTGATTCACTGGGATGCGTCGACAGACCTCGATGACCTGACCTTCGATTTCGATACGGTCCGAAGCGGCGCGACCGAGAGGCTTGCCCTGCAAAGGCATCTCATTTCTCACGGCATTGTCGTCGTCACCAACGGGCCGCGCGAGCCGGGTTGCGTCACCGAATTCGCCGAATTGTTTGGCGAGGTCACGCAATCCGCCTATGGGGCGGTTTTCGACTTGAGACCCAGCAATGCGATTGGCACCGCCGGCACGACATTTCGGGACGTGCCGCCCCATTCCGACGAAGCCTTTGTATATTCCCCTCCAGGCATTGCGGCGCTGGCCTGTATTCATCCCGCCGATGATGGGGGCGACTCCATCATGGTCGACGGGTTCGGGATCGCGGAGAAACTCCGCCGGGACCATCCGAAAAGCTTTCACCTGCTGTCGGCCTGGAACCATCATTTCGTACGTCTGCATCCGGGGAAGCTCGACCAGCGCGCCTACGCGCCGGTCATCGCGCTCGACGACGATGGAGAAATCTCGGGAACGCGCCTCCATACACGTGCCTCCGGACCGCCGGATCTGCCGGAGAGCGTCATGGAAGACTATCTGGTCGCCTATCACCGGCTTTGCGCGATGATGATGGCGCCGGAGAACCAGATCCGGCTTCGCCTTAAGGCGGGGGAAGCGGTCGTGTTCGACAATCATCGCGCCCTGCACGCCCGCTCAGCCTTTTCCGACCCGCGCCGCTTTATGCAAATCTGTGCGGTCACGCGTGAGCGGTTTCATCAGAACTTCAGACTGCTTGCGACGGAACTTGGGGATTCCCGGTCCGCAAATCTCGTTCTTCGCGCCGGCGCCTGCCGATAACGCGGCATCCGAAGCGTCACAGGGTTAATGGAGGAGTTTGGAATGGCGTCCAATATCAGTGAAGAGACCTTCCGGCATGCGGCTGGCGCACGCGTTACCTCGCCTGAGGAACAACAGGTCCGTATCGATCTGGCGGCCATGTTCCGGCTGACCGCGATGTTCGGATGGGACGATACCATCTGGAATCATATCACCGCCCGTGTTCCTGGCTCCGACCACAATTTTCTGATGCACCGGTTCGGTCTTCTTTACGAAGAAGTATCGGCCAGCAACCTGATCAAAGTCGATGAGCACGGGAATGTTCTGGAAGGCCCAAAGGACGTCAACACGGCGGGTTTCGTGATTCACAGCGCGATCCACCTTCACCATCCGCAGAACAAGTTTGTGTTTCACGCCCATCCGCCGCAAGCGATCGCCGCGACTGCCTTCAAGGACGGCATCCCGTTTCTGGTGCAGGATTCATCGATGCTGTACGGCGATGTGCGGTATCACGATTGGGAAGGATTGTCCGTCGACTTGGACGAACGTCACAGAATCGCGGAAAACCTCGGCGACGGAAAATGTTTGGTCATGCGCAATCACGGTTTCCTGACCGTCGGCGCCACGGCCGGCGAAGCATTCATGAACATGTATTATCTGATCCGCATGTGCGACGTCGCTTTGCGCGCGCAAGCCAGCGGCCTTCCGCTCGAACCGGCCGAACCGGAGCTTTGGGCCAAGTCCAGAAAACAGTACGATGCCTTCGCGCCCGGCAAATATGAATGGCCCGCTTTGTTGCGCCGATGCGATCGCGCCGATCCATCGTACAAGGTCTAATCTCGACGGAGTGCTGGAGTTCCATGACCGACCGGATCGCCTCGATCACCCCGCACCTCATTCCGGCCGACGCCAGGCCCCATCCATGGTGGTCGCACAAGGCTTACATTCTGGTCCGCGTCGAGACCAGCGACGGCATCGTCGGGTGGGGGGAATGTCACAATCTTTCCTATCGCGAGAAGGCCATCGTCGCCATCGTAGACGCCATCGCACCGACCCTCATCGGTCGGGCGAGCGGGGACATTCGCGGACTGTTCGAACGGGCTTACAATAGCTTCGGCCAGCAGAGGCCTGGGCTCGACGTATACTGTGCCTTCGCCGGGATCGAGATCGCCTTATGGGACATATTGGGAAAGCGACTAGACGTTCCGGTCTATCAGCTGCTTGGCGGATCGTTACGCGACTCGGTACCGGTCTATGCGAACATCTATTCGCCCCACCCTCAAACGGCGGAGGATTTCGCGGCGATGGCGGCGCATCAGGTGGCCGGCGGGCATCGGGCGATAAAGCTCTATCCGTTCGACGCCGACACCTCGATCGCTGACGGCGTGAAGCGCCTGTCCGCTGTTCGGGAAGCGGTTGGGCCGGATATCGGATTGGCGGTCGATCTATGGCGACATGCGAGCCCCTATCGAGCGATCGAACTGGCTCGCGCCATGGAACCGTTTGACCTTTTGTGGATCGAAGACCCGTTCGCCCCGACCGACCCGAAAACCGTGCGATATGTGCGCGATACCATACGTCAGCCTCTGCTTACCGGCGAAACACTTCCATCCCGTAGGGAGTTCAACGGGCTGTTCGAGGAACGCGCTGTCGACATCATTAATCCCGACATCTGCCTTTCCGGCATCCTGGAACTGCAGGCAATCGCAAGCATGGCGGAGGCCGCGCATGTAAGCGTTTCACCACACAACTCAAACAGCATGGCGATTGGTACCGCCGCCGCCATTCATGCGAGCCTCGGGCTATCGAACCTAGAGCCGGTGGAGTACTTTCCGCTCTTCGAAACGGCGTTGGACGACCTGTGTCAGGGACGCCCGCAGATCGTGAACGGCCAATTGCCGAGGCCGGAAGCGCGGGGCCTGGGTGTGGAGGTCAGCGACGCCGCGGCGCGACAGTACAGGGTGTAGTCTCCCCACCGTGTACCCATACGGTAGTCCAGGCTGACGAAAGCCGCGCCGCCATTCCTTTTCGGCCGCCTGATCCAGGCCAATGAACCCGGCAGGCTAGAATGGCGGGCAGCGGTGCGCACCAGGTTGATCCGCCGAGGCTAGTTTACTTTCAGCCGGGTCAGTTGCCGCGAGATTGCGGCCACTGCGGGATTGCCCTTCAGTTGATCGTAAACATGGTTATAGCCGGAGATAAATCCGGGCGTCGCTTCCTTCGGATTCAGGATCAGCCGTCTTTTGCCCGACCAATTGTTCGATGGAATATTGAAGACATGCGCGCCCACATAGCTTGAATCATACGGCGCCGCCAGCCATGGGTCGCGCGCTGAGCCGAGCTGATGCCAATGGCTGCGGGGCCGCATCACTTCGTAGACGTCCGTATAGAGATCCTGGAATCTCTTCGGGATTCGTCGCGAATCACCAAACGTCTGCAGGAAAAAGTCCAAGGACGCGACCCATTTCCCGAAGGCTTCGGAAATGCCCTTCTTCGCCGCGCTTCGATCCTGCAGCAGAATCTGGCGCGATGCATCGAGACTGCGCCCATAGAGCATCATCGTATCGAACAGAAACGTCTGGGCCTGTTGAAACTCGGCCTGTCGTTGCTGTTGTTGTCTTTGATACTCAACAGGATTGGCCTCTTCCCAAGGCGTAAGCCGACGCACCATGCGACATAACCTTTCCTAGGATGCGAGCTATTACCAAGAGGGAAGAATTAGCATGAATCGCGGAATTGGAAATTGCATCTTACTTGAACTCTTCAGATCTAAAACTTCCTTTTTTGTTCTTGTTAATATTTCAATCTGGCATCAGATATGGTTGTCTAAAGA